>NZ_JADEWA010000598.1:0-2672 GCF_015207865.1 Dolichospermum sp. LEGE 00246 | reverse complement strand
CTCCCCTACCACCCCCACCTCCCCTACCTACTCCCTTCCCGGACATAATTCTCGTACCTTTTGCGGAAGTTGCCGACAGACTTGTGAGAATGATTGGGGTGATAATTGCCACCAAGCAAATAAACTGATTGTGGTACTTCCCAATAATAAAACTAATAATCCTGCTAATAGTACCAAACCTTTACTTCTAGATGGTTTTAGCGGTGCTTCTGTCAAACTTAAATCAAGCAAGGCTTGGGAACTTGCTGTTAAACCTGTTTCTATGGGTGCTGATATAATTAATGCTTCTGCGTCAGGGACGGCTAAGGGTTGGGGCGGAATAATTTCTGCTGGCGGTGCGGGTATAATTGCCATTGAGGATGGTTTGGCAACACGGCAAAGAGTCAGGACTACAGATATATTATCTTGGCCATTCTTTTCATTAGCCAGTTTAATTAATTCCTGGGTAGCGTCTGCTATGTCTAAATCGCCTGTAAGTACGGGAATTGCGTAGTCTTGCCAAGATTGTTCGACTAAATTGCGATCGCTTAAACCATCGGAACACAGCAATAAAATCCCATCTTCTTCTATAATAAATCTTTGAACCGAAAAGTTGAGAAATTCCGCTTCTTTTGTGCCTAGTGCTTGGGTCAGGGCTTTGGCTTCTGGGATTTGCAATGCTTGACGATATAAACTTTTCCCTAAACCAACTTCTCGTTTTACCATATCATCGTCCACAGTCAGGAGTTGACAATAATTTTGAGTAATCCAATAAGCACGACTATCACCAACATGGGCTAAATAAAGTTCATGGGAATTTTCTAACTGTTCTCTTCTTTGAGGGATTTGCAATGACATAACTAAGGTTGTCGCCATGCGTTCCTTTCCCTGACGTTTTTGCTCGTCATTGCGCGACCATACTACATTATTAACAACTCGCAAGCAGGACTCTATTTGTTGACATAAAAGCTTAGGAGTTAATAATTCTGTTTGTTCGTCTATTTCTGCCAATAAAGCCCGCATTTGCAATTTGAGAGACTGCAAAGCTAATTGACTCGCAACTTCACCACCTTCATGACCACCAATACCATCACAAATAATTGCTAGTCTTGGTTGTAATTGATCATCTAAGTCCCTTGGATGACTAGGATAACAAGCATCTTCATTATGTTTAATGACGGGACCTGGATCTGTCCCCCCGGCTATAGTTAAATATAAAGGTAATTCTGTGGCTGTTGTTAATAATAGTTCATTGAGTTGAGTATTAATAATTTCTAAATCATTTTCAGGTTGACACATTAACTCAACTATGTATTCTAATTTTGGGGAACTGGTGGTTTTTGCAACTGTCACCCAATTACGCCAAGAATTACCTAAATCTTGTAAAGTTAATTCTTCTATGTTTTGATGCAGTTCTAGTAAGCGAATACACCAACCTTGCACACATAAATTATCTGCTAATAATAAACTTTGGGCAACTCCCAATTCTGATAAAGGTGTCCACAATTGAAGAATTTGCCATAACCAATAAATCTGTCTCACGGGAGATGCTTGTTCCCAGGAGTCGGTAATTGTTGGGTAAATGCAGCCTGTTTCATCTATGGGGGCATTTTCTAGTAAAAGAATATCATCTTCTATTTCGGCTAAGGAGGTAAAACCATAGGCTTGGGGTATATGCAAATGTTTTGAGTATAAGCGTAGGTAGGGAATAACGATATTTGGTAGTTCTGCGGGGATATCTGGTAATAGTGCAGGTTGGGTATCTAACCAAATTTGGGGTTTGATGACTTCGTATCTGTTTGCTACCTTTGTTTCTGGGGAAATTTCTGCGGCTTGGTTGCCAGTTGCCCAGAGATAGCGGTAAATTAGGGGGGTGTGACAGCGATCGCAAATAGTATCTCCGACGCAGTTCAAAGGTTGATCACATTCTGGATTTGGGCAATTAATCACCCGCTTGGTAGAAAACATAATTAAAATTGATGTTTAGTTTTTTTTGTCAAGATTCACTGTATTGGTGTATCTAATGCCAAGTTAAGATAAAACTGCATGGAATAAGACTTTAAGAATATTTGACCGCAGATAAACGCAAATAAACGCAGATAAGAATAGATGAATAGATTTCATGATTCTGTTCAGCCTCACATAATATTGGTATCAGTAAATTCATTGTAAAGGGAAAAGCGTTATGCCAAGTTCTAGCTTAATTTGGCTGTTGGCGGGTTCGGTTCTGTGTTTGACAGAACTGTTTTTACCATCGGCTTTTGTTGCTTTTATGATGGGCATTAGTGCTTTAATTGTAGGATTATTGTCTTACTCTGGTATAGGAAACTTGTGGATACAAGTTGCAGTTTGGTTGTTTTTGTCTACTACTCTGATTATCCTTTCCCGGCGGTTTTTGCAACCACGACGACGAAAATCGCCCATTCAAGATGCAGTCATTGGGGAAACTTTAACGGAAATTTTACCAGGACAGGTGGGTAGGGTATTATACGAGGGTAATTCTTGGCGAGCCAAATGTGATGATCACAAAATTAGCTTACCACCTCAGCAAACTGTTTATTTGACACTCCCCGGTCTAAAGACGCGGGGATTCTTAATCGAATAATTGTCAAGACAACTGCTCGAATAATATCCGCTTTTCAGGTATTACCTTAGATGTACGGTTCTTGCCCTGATCCTGTTTGCCATTACTG
>NZ_JADEWA010000597.1:0-2674 GCF_015207865.1 Dolichospermum sp. LEGE 00246 | reverse complement strand
CCCTACCTCCCCTACCTCTCTTCTCCCCCTGCTTCCCCCACGAATGGACACCGAAAAATTTTATCCTGGAAAATGTAGTCTTCTAGGGGCTAAAATTGTTACGATAATTTCAGATTTGTTGTTGAAACCTTGATCCAATCTGAAACCTTAGAATTACTAGAGTGGCCCCGTCTGTGCCAGCACCTTTCCACCTTTGCGGCAACTAAGTTAGGGGCGATAGTTGCGCGTAACCTGCCGATTCCTGAAACTCAGGTAGAAAGTGAACAGTTATTAGCGCAAACCAAAGAAGTTTACGAACTGGAAAGTCGTTTACATCCAGGGTTGTCCTTTGAGGGAATACAGGATATTGGTGATTCCCTGGAACGGGCAATACTCCAAAGTATTTTACCTGGTGAGGAACTGTTGGCGATCGCTACTACCTTGGCAGGAACAAGAAATTTACGTCGTGTTATTGATAATCAAGAAAATGTCCCGGTTTTATCCGATTTAGTTTCCCAATTGCGGACTTACCCCGAATTAGAACAGGAAATCCACCGTTGTATTGATGAACGGGGGCAAGTAACTGATCGTGCTAGTCAGAAAATGGGGGAAATTCGCATAGAATTGCGGAAAATTCGTGGACAAATCACCCAAAAACTCCAAAATATTATTCAAGCTAAATCGGGCGCTGTTCAAGAACAGTTAATTACTCAAAGAAGCGATCGCTTTGTTATCCCCGTTAAAGCCCCCCAAAAGGACGCAATTCCCGGCATTGTTCACGACACCTCTACCAGTGGTGCAACCCTGTATATAGAGCCTAATAGTGTCGTACCATTGGGTAATCAACTGCGGCAAGTCATCAGAAAAGAACAAACTGAAGCAGAAGTAATTCGCCGGACTTTAACAGAGAAGGTGGCCGCAGTTACCCCAGACTTAGAAAGATTATTAGCTATTGTCACCACCTTAGACTTAGCAGTTGCCAAATCCCGTTACAGTCTGTGGATAGGTTCTAATCCCCCACGTTTTGTGAATCGAGAAGACAATGAAATTATCACCTTGCGAAATCTGCGCCACCCCTTGCTAGTCTGGCAACAGCAGCATGAACAAGGAAATCCAGTCGTACCTGTAGATTTGTTAATTAGTCCCCAAATTCGGGTAGTTACAATTACCGGACCCAATACAGGTGGAAAAACTGTCACCTTAAAAACCTTGGGATTAGCCGCTATCATGGCAAAAGTAGGTTTATTTGTTCCCGCCCGTGAACCCGTAGAAATGCCTTGGTTTTCGCAAGTTTTAGCTGATATTGGGGATGAACAATCTTTACAACAGAGTTTATCCACATTTTCAGGGCATATTCGCCGCATTAGTCGAATATTAGAAGCAATTGATGAGAAAGGAGTCAGGAGTCAGGAGTCAGGAGTCAGGAGAAAGGAAGAAGAAGGAGGTAGGGGCGGGGAAACCCCGCCCAGGAGTCAGGAGAAAGAAGAGGAAGAAGAAGGAATAAAACTACCAATCCTCAGTTCCCAGTCCCCAGTCCCCAATCCCCAGTCCCTAGTTCTACTTGATGAAGTTGGTGCAGGTACAGATCCCGTTGAAGGAAGTGCATTAGCGATCGCTTTACTGAAATATCTCGCCAATCATACTCAGCTAACAATGGCTAGTACCCACTTTGGCGAACTCAAGGCATTAAAATACGAAGATCCTCGGTTTGAAAATGCTTCCGTAGAATTTAACGAAACCACACTTTCACCCACCTATCGGCTATTGTGGGGGATTCCTGGGCGTTCCAACGCCCTGAGTATTGCTTTGCGTTTAGGCTTAAAGCCAGAGGTAGTAGCAGAAGCGAAAACTCAAGTGGGAGAAGCCACAGACGAAGTAAACCAAGTCATTGCCGGTTTAGAAGCCCAACGTCGCAATCAGGAAACAAAAGCCGCCGAAGCCCAAAAATTATTACGTCAAGCCGAACGATTATATAAAGAAGTTTCTGACAAAGCCGCGTCCTTAGAAGCCAGAGAAAAAGATTTGCGGGCCTCCCAAGAAATCGCCGTTCAACAAGCAATTACCCAAGCCAAAGGCGAAATTGCCCAAGTAATCCGCCGCTTGCAAAAAGGCACACCTAACGCCCAAGATGCCCAACAAGCCACCGCATCCCTAAGTCAAATTGCCCAAAAATACGAACCTGCACCACCACCTAAACCTAAACCTGGGTTTATGCCGAAAGTGGGCGATCGCGTGCGAATTCCCAAATTAGGGCAAACCGCCGAAGTTTTAACAATTCCCGATGCTGACGGCAACTTTAATGTCCGTTTTGGCATCATGAAAATGACAGTCCAACTCCAAGATATAGAATCCTTAGATGGACAAAAACCCGAACCCATAGTTAAACCAAAACCAGCCCCAACGATAGTTACACCACCACCTGCACCAGCTATTCGTACCTCCAAAAATACTGTGGATTTGCGCGGAAAACGAGTATCTGATGCCGAATATATCTTAGACAAAGCTATTTCTGAAGCCGCTGGACACCTATGGATTATTCATGGACACGGTACTGGTAAACTTAAGCAAGGAGTTCACGCTTTTTTACAACAACACCCCAGAGTTACTCACTACGAACCAGCAGAACAAGCCGATGGTGGTACTGGTGTCACCGTTGCCCATATCATATAGCAGGGGAGGTAGGGGAGGTAGGGGA
>NZ_JADEWA010000596.1:0-2689 GCF_015207865.1 Dolichospermum sp. LEGE 00246 | reverse complement strand
TAGATGAAACTGAAAGAAAGAAACTTGAGGATATCGCCCAAGGTTGGGGAATGAGTCTTTCGTCAGCCTTAAAAAGATTAGTTAGAGAGAAATAAAATGTTGAAAAGATTTAATGACCCGCATCATGATCGAGAATATTGGAAGCGGTTAAAACCGCACGGGTAGGCTTTCCCCCGCGCTCTAAAGAGACGCGGCTCCCAGCCTTCCCGCGATCCCCTGGTGGGTTAAATAGTCAGCAAATATTCTGCTTTATTCTTCCATTGCTGGTTGTAAAACTAATTGTTTTGGTTTTACATAAGGTACATAGGTGCTATCAGATGGAGATACGCCATTGGCTACAACCCCAATCAGATTTAACCTACTCAACATCCCTGTGGCTTGATTAAGTTGGGTGCGGGTCACTTTACCAATACTTGCCATCATCACCACACTACGACAGGATGATGCCGTGAGCATAGCATCTACTAACCCAAGAACGGAAGGGGCATCTATGATTACCAAATCATAATTTTCTTCAAATGCAGCTATTAATTGAATCATCCGGGGAGAACTCAAAAGATGAGCAGGATCTGTCGGAATTGGTCCGGCTGTTAAAATATCAATGTAAGACGACCCAGAGTAAGGAACACTGATCTGATTAGGTAGATTAACTTCACTTTCTAATAAACTAGAAAGTCCTTGTTCATTAGGAAGATTTAACTGTTTGTGCAGATTAGGATCGCGTAAATTGGCATCAATTAGTAAGACTTTTTTATGTAGGCGAGCCGCACTCATGGCTAGACCTAATGCCAAAGCTGATTTACCATCATCTGGTAATGCTGATGTCACCATTAATGATCTTAAATCTGAGACTTTATTGAGTAGTTCAATATTTTTGTAAATGAGATCAAGTGATTCCCAACGGGGAGAAGATTGTAATACTTGAATTGTCCAAGGTGCGAGAACTTCTGGTTTGCCAAATGGCAATTTTATCATGGATTCTCTGGGCTTGGGAGGTGGCAATTTAGGAGTTGTTCCTAATAATGGGAGAGCAGCTTGTTTTTCTAATTCCGCAGTGGTATGTACAGCGTCATCAGATGCTTCACGAATAAAGGCAGCAAGTCCTCCTAACATTAACCCAATTACTCCTCCTAATAAGAGATTTTGTCTCATGTTAGGACCAGTATGAAGACCTTCTTGGGGTTCTTCTACTACCTCCCAATTAAATCCACCTTTAGAAAGTTCTTGGCGTAATTTTTGTTCTGCTCTTAATAATTGTTCTAATCTTTCTCTGCTAAATTGTAGTTGAGGCAGGATGCGATTGTAATAAGCCAATAGAGAAGGAAACCGCTTGAGGTCGGCTTGTAATTCTTTCTCTTTGGCTGCTAAGGTTTGATCGCGGGCGGTTAATGCAACGATGGTTGTTTGGGTTTCTACTAATTGACCTGTGAGATTAAGATCAATTTGTCCTAGTTGTCCTTGTTCTAAAAGATTGTCTCCGGAATTAAAGGTAGAGTTGGTTTTTTCTCCTAAAGTTCTGCTAACTTCTTTTTGTAAAAGTTGCTTTTGACTTTGCAGTTGTTCATATAATTTTTGAACGCTGGGAGTATCATCTGTGAAGCGTAACCGTTCTTGTGCTAAAGCCAGTTCTGTTTTTTGGATTTCATTGAGTAAGCCTTGGTAGCGGGTAGACTGACTCAGACGAGAAGAAACTAAGGCATTTTGTGGAGAACGGTTTAGTTGTGCTTGTAAAGATTTTTGCTTTGCTAAGGCTTCTTCATATTGAGAACGAGTTGTTTGTCGTTCCTGTTGGACAGTATTTAAAGCTGTCTCTACGGTTTTAGCTTGAGCATCTGGATCAATTAAATTTTGACTTCTGCGAAATCTTTGTAAATTTGCTTCGGAAGCGGTTACTTCATCAGTCGCTTTTCTTAATTGATCTCTGATAACTTGTAAACCTTTTTGTAGGCGTGAATCTTGTTGTTGTTTATTGTATTCTAAATAAACTTGCTGAATTGTTTTCAGAACTTTTTGAGTTTTTCCTGGATCGCTATCGGTGTAATCAACTTGAAATATTTTAGTAGCAATATTATCCTCTGGAGTCTTAATTTGAGTGAGGACTAAGGATTTTTTTAAATCCATTACAGTTAAGTCTGGATATTCAGTTTTAAGTCTATCAACTGCTTTTTTAATCAGTCCAGAACTCTGCATCAAGTTTAATTGAGTAGCTGTATCTACCTCCACATTAGCATCAGTAAATTGACTTTCAGTGTTATCTGTTTCTTTCTTGCCTTGATAGTTAGGCTCTACTAACAATTGCATGGTGCTTTTGAAGCTGGGTGGAGTTTTTAATGTAATGATGCCAGCAATAGCCGTAGAACTGAGCAATACTAATAATAACCAGGGAAATCTTCGCAGAATTACTGCAAACATTTGTCCATAACCTGGTTCTGTTTCTGATGCTGAATTTATATTGGGATTTAGACTAGTTTGAACCACTTTTATTATCCTTATCTGCGATACACTACGCAAACACCTAAAAAATTAAATGAATTAGTGATGCACAACTCCAATGCTGCAAGGCAGAATTAAAAATTAGAAAAGCAAATTATATAAGCTTTCTCGGAACTTTTAATGATGAGTTATTTTTGCCATGCTGCACTAGTAGTCTGTTAATCCGAAAATGACGGGTGAAGGGGGGTGGGGGGCA
>NZ_JADEWA010000595.1:0-2690 GCF_015207865.1 Dolichospermum sp. LEGE 00246 | reverse complement strand
GAATTAAAAGAAATAGAGATTTATATATAGATAATATTCTAAATAGAAAACTTCAATATTGGGAGTGTGAATTTAATCTTAAAGACTGTTGTGAAAGTTCATTAGCGGGTGCTGCTTATTTAGAAGGAAGGTTGATCAGCTTACAAGATGCACCTGAGTTTAAATCAGAGGATATAGAGGTTTATTTTGGAATTGAAGAAGAACCATTAAAAAAGAAAAATATTCATAATTTAACTACTATTGAACAAGCAAGAAAATTGCGTCCTCGCTATAAATTTCATACCAAACATGATCCTGAACGCCTTTGGAAAACCCCTTCAGATGAAGCTAGTCCTATGAATTTAACACCTGAAAAGGCTCAAAAAATTTTGGATAAAGCTGTAATTCATGATTTAACAGATGGTACGCAGTATTATGGATACTATCAAGATAAATTTTATGAATTTCAGCCAGGAGGAGAAGGTGATGGTACTGGAAAATTTGATCTCGATGGTTATCCTCTATATCATGGATATATTATTGAAGAAAATGAACTTAAAGAAAAAGCCAGCAATATTTGGAGTAAACTAAGAAACTTAATAAAAAATGAGGGATAAATTTTCGATTACCCATTACCCATTAAGTTTCCTAACCAACCAATAATTTCACTATTCACAATATCAGGAACTTCATCATGGGGACAATGGCCAGCACCGGGAATAGGAACAACTTTAATATTTTGACCATTTTCTCGCGCTGCTTCATAGATATTCGCTCCCGTGATTGGTGTCCAAGGATCTTCTGCACCCCAAATTACTAATAACGGAAATTTCAACTTCGGTAATAATTCCTCTGGACTAGGACCGGGAGGTGCGGTGAGAATAGAAGCAAAAACTTCTTGCGCTCCTGGGTCACAAGATGGGCTATAAAGTAAATCTACAAGTTCATCTGTCACCGCAGTGCGATCGCTATATACTTGATATAAAGTCCGGCGAATTTGCGATTTTTGACGAATACGGTTAAAAACGAATTTACCTGTAACTGGGTTAGCCACTAATTTGTTAAAAGTTGCCATTACCACTCGCAAAACTGGATTTAATTCATGGGGACGGTGACTCAAACCACCAGCAGAGTTAATTAAGACCCCTCCAGCCGCAATTTCTGGGTATTCTGTTAAAACAATTAAACTTAAAAGAGCGCCAATAGAATTACCAATAAATATTGCTGGTGTTTGAATATGTGCATTGCAAAAATCTTTTAATAATTCTGCCCACACATTCATGCTATAATCTATAACAGCTTTATCAGAACCACCAAATCCCAACAAATCTAAGGCAAACACCTGATAACCGGCACTAGCCAAAACCGGGATATTTTTGCGCCAATGACCAATGGACGCGCCAAAACCGTGAATTAGTACCAAAGGCTGTCCTGTACCCATCACAGTATATTGAATTTGGTAATCTCTCCAAATCCAAACCCGTTTTTCTAAAATTTGTAAATGCTCAGTTGTAGTTGTCATTTTTCTATCAAATTTCAATTAATAAAAATATACAGCATATTGCCAGAGTTTATCTATTAATGACATACTCCACACACTCCCATATTCCCTGCGACACGCTTGCGCGAACAGGTGAGTGTGGACTTCTCGGCGAATCTTCCATGAAGACATTGACCGAGATTTAAATAAGTAATTGGACAAAAATATTTACAGTCATTGCGAGGGAAGAGAAGCAATCACAACCCTGGCGATTGCTTCACTTCACTTCGTTCCATATGGCTAACGCCACGCTGCGCTAACGCAATGACATTGTGTAATTAATTCTGTCTCGCTACTTAGCCCTGGGGAAAGTAGGGATTAAGTAATTGGACAAAAATATTTACAGTCATTGCGAGCGAAGGGAAGCAATCACAACCCTGGCGATTGCTTGATTTCACTTCGTTCCCTATGGCTAACGCCACGCTGCGCTAACGCAATGACATTGTGTAACTAATTCTGTCTCACTACTTAGCCCTGGGGAAAGTAGGGATTATTTTAAAGTAGAGCTTGAAAACGTTCATCTTCCCGAATAGCATCAAAATCTGAATCAGTTTTTGCCCATTCTCTAACTTCAGGATGCAAATTAATTGCTATTTGCAGATTTTCAATTGCTTGTTCAATATTACCTTGCAAGGCATAACCACAAGCTTTATTGTACCAAGCTTGGTGTTTATCAGGTTTAAATTCCACAGCTTTGTCGTAGGAAGATATGGCTTCTTCATACCTGCCTAAATTGTCTAGGGAAATGCCCCGGTTGTTCCAAGCTTCGTGATCATCAGGTTTAAATTCCACAGCTTTGTCGTAGGAAGATATGGCTTCTTCATACCTGCCTAATTTACGTAGGGAATAGCCCCGGTTGTTCCAAGCTTCGTGATCATCAGGTTTAAATTCCACAGCTTTGTCGTAGGAAGATATGGCTTCTTCATACCTGCCTAAATTGTATAGGGAATAGCCCCGGTTGTACCAAGCTTCGTGATTATCAGGTTTAAATTCCACAGCTTTGTCGTAGGAAGATATGGCTTCTTCATACCTGCCTAATTTACGTAGGGAAATGCCCCGGTTGTTCCAAGCTTCGTGATCATCAGGTTTAAATTCCACAGCTTTGTCGTAGGAAGATATGGCTTCTTCATACCTGCCTAATTTACGTAGGGAATAGCCCCGGTTGTTCCAA
>NZ_JADEWA010000074.1:0-16321 GCF_015207865.1 Dolichospermum sp. LEGE 00246 | reverse complement strand
ATATATTAATTGCTGACATCAAACAATAGGAAAAATTTATTTTTGACTATTTGTTAACAAATTCTTGTGATTTATATTCTTGTTACAAAAGTTAATTATTGTAATTTAAACCCCAAATTATTCAGAATTTCTTTTAATCTATGCCGACCAGATAATGATTCAGCCGATGCTACTCTTTTACTAGAATGTTCCGACCAATCACCAGGAATATTCATGTGTTGTGAATTGTAAAAATTTGCCATGATTTGGTTATATTCTGATATGCCTTGCTCTTGTTCTGCAAGTTGATATGTTTCTCGATGTACTACCACTGATTGTGGTAAACGTGGTTTAATTGCCACCTTGACAACAGGATCAGCATAGCCCACACATAAACCAAAAACAGCAACTACATGAGGTGGTAAATTCAAAATTTTGGCTACATCTTCTGGTTTATTTCGTAATGCACCGATATACACAGTTCCCAATCCAATAGATTCTGCTGCGACTACCGCATTTTGTGCTGCTAATGCAGCATCTATAGCCGCCATTAAAAACATTTCCAAATAATCTAAACCTTCATGAGGTAGTCCACGATTTTCGGCAATGTTTGTGAGTCTAGCTAAATCTCCTAACCATACTAAAAAGAGAGGACATTGGCGAATATGTGCTTGATTATTAGTTAGTTTTGATAATTCTTCTTTGCGATTTGCATCTTCAACTGCTACTACACTCCAAGTCTGGAGGTTGGAAGAAGTAGAAGCAGATTGAGCAGCAGCAATTAAAACTTCTAATGTTCCTGGTGGTAAAGCATCAGGTAAATAAGCACGAATTGAACGATGGGATAACAGAGTTTCTAAGGTGTCACTCCAGGGAATATCTGGATTGAAGTTACTATTACCATAACGATGATTAAATAATTCAGTTGGGTTAGTCATAACTTGCAGAAAAATGATTATGAAAATGTCAGAATCAGGATGTCCAGGATTAAAGGATTAACAGGATGAAAATGTCTGAATCAGGATGTCCAAGATTTAAGGATTAACAGGATTCGAGAATTTTAATAAGTATGAAATCTTGCAAATCTTCAAATCTTGTAAATCCTGATTTATGCGTTAAAATCTGAAGGTGGTACGCAGCCAACCCACCACACTACCAGGATTGGTAGTATCGGAATTTGGTGCTGTCACCCAAATGAATCCAGGTGTAACTTCAATATTGTCAGTAAGTTTATATTGATACCATCCCTCAACGTGCAGAGAGGTATCTTTGTCGGCTTGACCTTTACCCGCTCCCAAATCTACATTTTTACTGAGTGCAGTTAGTGTTGGTGCTACACCCACAAAAATAGCTCCTATGCTACCTTTTTTCCCTAAATCGGGAGATGTTAGTCCTACTCCCCAGTTCCAGACTTGACCATCTCCTTGTCCCAAATAACGATGGGCTGAATAACCAACAAAACTATTGATTGCTAGTCGGGGATTAAGTTTATATAATGCCCCAAGTCCATAAAGATTTCCTACTGTGCCTTTATCAACAATGCCCCTAGCTGCGTTGGCTGGGTTAGTTGAAATAGTGCTGTTTGCTAGGTTACTCCCCGCAGCCGGACCAAAGTTTGTTCCCCCTTGACCTAAAGTACCCGCTGGACTATAGGTGTTAGCGTAACTCAAACCTAGCCGGAAATTCTTTTTGGGGCTAAAGTATGTTACCTGTCCAAATGCTACATATCTACCTGTAAATAAGCCATTATTAGGCGCAGGATTATCACCATTAGGCGCACTATATGATAATCCTAATTGAAACTGTTTATTTAGGTCGTGGAGTATGGCAACTCCTGGACCTGTATCTCCATAGTTATAGACCATATTCCGCCGGGAAAACCGAGAAATCCCGTTAGAAGCTGACCCTTCAAATGGGTTTGTTGGACCACTTAAACCAATCTCGTTTGCTCCGTCAGATTGGGCAAAAATGTTGAATTGGGTCTTTTTACCAACTGGAAAACGATAACGAATACCGCCAAGAACAATCTGATTAGCTCCAAAACTAGGACTGGCATTATCGGCAGTTCTACTGTCAAATGTACCAAAAATTCCCCCAGTGGGATTATTTGTGCTAAGTCCTGTTCCAGTTCCTCTAGGATTAGGTACTCCACCTAATGAGTTAATGTTTCCACCTGATAATGTTAACCGTAGTTGATCCTTCCCAGTAAAACTGGTATTCAATATTAAACGAACTCGCTCTGAAAATGTAATGGTGCGGGGTGCGGGTTGTTTGGTGACGACGTTATTACCTGCTAAAACTCCGCCAACTACAAACTGAGCTTCACCTTGTAGCTTAGTTGTTGTTGAAAATCGATTAGCTTCTAATTCTGTGGTTCGTGCTTCTATTGTGTCTAATCTTCCGCGTAATACAGTAAGTTCGGCATTAAATTCTTCATTTAGTCGCTGTATGGTTTCCAAATCTGTTTTTAGAGCCAAATCAGATGTAGATGAGGCAATAAGTTTATTTACTTGGTCTAAGCAAGCGTTTAATCCTGCGGCAAATTCGTAGCGAGTCAAAGCCCGATTACCACGATATTTGGTATCAGAACCCACCAAACAATCATAACGTTCTATGAGGGATTTTAATGCCTCATACGCCCAGTCACTTGGTTGGACATCTGAAAGCTGGGATACAGATGTAAGTTGTGACTCCTCAGATGAAGAAGAAGGTTCTTTTTGGGCAATTATTTGAGCAACTTTGTCAGATTCAGGAATTATGCTGACGGGTGATAAGGTCTCTTTACCGATTGTCTCATTTTCTCCTCCTATTTCATTGGCAAGAGTTTTTGTACTAGCTGCTAAGACTAACAGGACTACAGATATTGGCAAAGTAAGCAATAAATTCCCAGTATTTTTTTTCATTTTGATTGATAACCCCACACACACAAAGAATTTGATTCAGTACGAAATCCGGGCTAGGAGTTCGCAGCACAAGGAAAAGAAGGGAAATTCTCAGAGAGAATTTTCCTGTCACAGGTCTATTTAGACTAGTTTTTTATTCGTAATGAGATTAAAGACTATAGTAATGACTAAATTACCTGATTTAGTAAAATACGGTATATCGGTCAGCTTACTGTAGTTAATCTTTGATGAATAGCAGCATCTCACAAAAAATCTAGAATTTGAGTATTGGTGGATACATTTTTTATAATTTTAAATTAATTGCTACAAAAGGTTGTATATTTCAATTGTGTATGATAGTATACGTTTTCACCCATTAACTCCGCTAAATCAATAGATTTAGTGTAGTTTAAGGCAATAGTCATATTTTTAGTTTTTGTAGCAAAATGAAATGAGGAGAATCATTTAAACATTATGGAATACAACCAACTTGGTGCAAGCGACCTCAAAGTTTCCGAGATTTGCTTGGGAACTATGACCTATGGACATCAAAATAGTATTGAAGAAGCGCATGAGCAACTTGACTATGCTGTAGCTCAAGGGATAAATTTCCTGGATGCGGCGGAAATGTATCCCGTCCCTCCTCGTGGTGAAACCCAAGGAAAAACTGAGGCTTATATTGGTGAATGGTTGAAGAGACAGCAACGAGATCAACTGATAGTTGCTACTAAAATTGCCGGTCCTGGTCGTCCTTTTTCCTGGTTGAGAGGTGGAAATAATAAAGTTGACCGTGAGAATATTACACAAGCGGTAAATGATAGTTTGCAGAGATTACAAACTGATTATATAGATTTGTATCAAATTCATTGGCCTGATCGTTATGTTCCTACATTTGGACAGACAAGTTATAATCCAGAATTAGAAAGGGAAACTGTGGCTATTGCGGAACAGTTACAGGCGTTTGCTGATGTAATTAAAGCGGGGAAGATTCGCTATTTGGGTTTAAGTAATGAAACGCCTTGGGGGGTGAGCGAGTTTGTTCGCATTGCTAATGATTTGGGATTACCTAAAGTTGTCACTACTCAAAATGCTTACAATTTATTAAATCGTAATTTTGAATCAGGTTTAGCTGAAGTTTATCGTTATACAGATGTGGGTTTATTGGCTTACAGTCCCCTGGGTTTTGGGTTTTTGACTGGTAAGTATATCGAAAACCAACAATTAGAAAATACGAGAATAACTCTATTTCCAGGTTTTGGACAACGGTATTTAAAACCCAATGTCCAAGAAGCGGTTAAGGCTTATGTGGAGATTGCTAAAAAGTATAATCTCTCACCTGCTCAATTAGCGATCGCATTTGTTAAAAGTCGCTGGTTTGTGAAAAGTACAATTATTGGCGCCACAACTTTGACACAATTGCAGGAAAATATAGATAGTATCAATGTGGTTTTAGATAAAGAGATTTTTGCAGAAATAGATGCAATTCACACTCGTTATCCTAATCCAGCCCCTTAACCAGATTTTGTAAAAAATACAAAGCGGGATTCTCACCTCACTTAATAAGTAGCTTGACACAATTAAATATAAAACCTCTCCCTAACCCTCTCCTTGTAGGAGAGGGAAAAGGAATAAATCTTGATACTGGAGAGACTTTGACTCCCCCTTCCCTGGTAGGGAAGGGGTAGGGAAGGGGGGTGGGGGGTTAGGTTTGTATTATATTTTTTAACGCCCACTTACTTATTAATGATAGTGAGAGTTACTTTATGAGAAACAATGTTATTATCTGATTCTGTTACTATTACTGATGTAGAAGCAGCACAAAAAAGGCTTTTAGGTATTGCTCATCAAACACCAGTAATTACCTCTGATACCGTCAATCAACTGACTCAAAGCCAAGTATTTTTTAAATGTGAAAACTTTCAACGGACAGGAGCATTTAAGTTTCGTGGTGCTTATAATGCCTTAGTCCAATTATCAGCCAAGCAAAAAATCAAAGGGGTAATTACCTATTCTTCGGGAAATCATGGACAAGCGATCGCTCTTGCTGGCAAATTACTCAATATTCCCACAATTGTAGTTATGCCTGATGATGCACCGATAGTCAAACAAACTGCTACTCGCGGCTATGGTGCTGAAGTCATTTTGTACAACCGTGACACAACTAACCGGGAAGAATTAACCAAAAATCTCGCAGCAGAACGCCAATTAACTTTAATTCCCCCCTATGATCATCGTCATATAATTGCTGGACAAGGTACAACTGCATTAGAACTAATTCAAGAAGTAGGACAACTAGACTACTTATTAGTATGTTGCGGTGGTGGTGGGTTAATTTCTGGTTGTGCAGTTGCGACAAAAGCGGTTTTACCTAATTGTAAAATAATCGGTGTAGAACCGGAATTAGCCGATGATGCTACTCGTTCCTTTTATACCAAAACCCTGCAAATTGTCCATAATCCCCATACCATTGCTGATGGTGTACGAACTCCCAGTTTGGGTAAAATCACCTTTCCCCTAGTCCTGCGATACGTAGATGATATGGTGACAGTATCTGATGCAGGCATAATTCGCACCATGTTCTTGATTTGGGAACGCTTAAAAATCGTTGTTGAACCTACCGGAGTTGTAGCCGCAACAGCATTATTAGAAGGTGTATTTAAAGCACCGGGTGCGAGAATTGGCGTAATTATCAGTGGTGGAAATGTAGATTTATTGCAAGTTAGTCAATTGAAGCAACTTAATCATCTTTTGCATTACTAGATAAATAATTATCGGCTCTTGCGTCTCTTTTATGGTGATTGAGGATTGGGCGTTGCTGAATTGAGGTATGAAATTCCCAAATTGAACCTTTAAAACTCAAACCTCAGTGCGTCTTTGCGCCTTTGCGTGAGACTAAAATTCATACCCTTAATCAGCAACGCCGTGATTGAGGATTGATGATAACAAAACCCTTACGGGACAAGGGTTATAAACAATTATTTCCATATTTTCAATGAAATGCCTACACAATAGGGCTTTCAATGATTTTGAACCAGGGTTTCCATAAAAATAACCGAAGAACCTAATTATCTAACTACTTGATTTTTTCCAAATTGATATGGTAGTCTGTGTTTATATTTAATCTACGGTTTTTTGATAGACTTACCGTATTTTTATGTTATAGTGATGAAAGACACTGTTGAGAATCTGAATTTTTAGCAATCGGGAATCTTCTTTTATGCCAAAAGATTGGTTAGAATGGCACGATCTTTACAATAGCGAAGCAAAATTGCAGCAACGACTAGAAATCGTGCGGGAATATATTTCCTACAGTTTGGATAACTCCCCAACTGGTACTATTCGAGTGGTTAGTGCTTGC
Source organism: Dolichospermum sp. LEGE 00246 (assembly GCF_015207865.1). Lineage (NCBI taxonomy): Bacteria > Bacillati > Cyanobacteriota > Cyanophyceae > Nostocales > Aphanizomenonaceae > Dolichospermum > Dolichospermum sp. LEGE 00246. The sequence goes on along the minus strand of NZ_JADEWA010000074.1, from coordinate 10,102 downwards.
GCTGGTGATGGGCGAGATTTATTAGGAACTTTAGGGATTCATCGTTATTTAGGTGAAAATCTACCTACACCCAAAGAAGAAAAATTATTTGTATTTTCTGGCGTTCCAAATAAGGCAAGGTAAGAAATGGCTATTGCAAGCACTACCATATTCACTTGGGATCAATTATTAGAAAAAGCTCGACAAAATACCTCCGCCCGTCGAGTCAAAAGACCAGGACAAGCACCTTCTACTGCTCCTATTCCTAGTGGTTTACATAAACTTCCCCCGGAGAAAAACCCATCGGTATTGTTATATAGAGATAGTAACTCTTGGTGTCCTTTTTGTGAAAGAGTTTGGTTTGCCTTAGAAGAAAAACAAATTCCCTTTGAAACAGAATTTATTGATCTGAGTAATAAACCGAAATGGTACACAGATTTAGTACCAACAACCCTTGTACCTGCTGCTAAAATTGAAGGCAAGTTAGTTTATGAATCTAAAGACATTCTTTTAGAATTGGAAGAACACTTTGGCGAAACGTTGTTACCTGAAAATTCAGAAGAAAATGCTCTAGCCAGACAATGGGTTGAAGATGCAGAAACTAATGGTTTTCGGGATATTGCCTACAAATTTTTGAGACAACCTCCAGAAGATGCCAAAGAATTAGCAAATTTACGGGCAGAATTTGAAGCTAAATTAGATGAAATAGAAAAAACTTTGGGTAGATATTCAAAACCCTATTTTTTATCAACATTTAGCCTGGTAGATATTATGTATAGTCCCCATTTAGATAGATTGGCGGCTAATTTACCAGTATATAGAGGATATCACATCAAAGAAAATCCTCGCTTTCCTCTCATTAATATTTGGTTTGCAGCACTTAAAAAACGTCCTGCTTACAACCGAGTTAAATCAGACAATATTACTAATAATTTACTTTTACGCCGTAGATTTGGCGTAGAACCTATTGGTAATCCCTTACCTTTAGATTTATTTGATGCTGAATTTATTGAATATCGGGCTGAAGCAGCAGAAAGATTAAGTGATAATCGAGAAGTTGCTATTGGCGATATTCTCAAAAATTCTGGAGTTCAATCTTTAGGTGATATCTCGATAATTAAAGAAGTTGTTGATTTTCACCTCAGACTATTAGCTGATTATCTCCTTAATGGTAATAACGAACTATTACTAGGAGGAAGAACTGGTGGAAAAGAAAGTATAGATCCCATTATCGCGGCTACAGGGGCTATTACACTGGCTTATGTGAGAAATAGAATTTGTGCGCCACGAGATATGAGTGCTGGTGCTGCAACCGCATTACGAGCCGCCGCAGATAAGGTTTTAGCATCTATTTATTAATTTTATTTCATTCAAAGAGGAATCGAAATGACTGATTTAAAAAAGGTTAATGATGATTTGAGTATCGCTGGACAAATTTCATCCAAGGAATTAAAACAATTGGCAATAGGAGGTTTTAAATCAGTTTTAAATTTACGTTCTTCTGATGAAAATGGTTTTTTCCATGATGAAAAGCAAGAAGCACAAATTGTAGGATTAGAATATGCAAATATTCCCTTAAATTCTCAAGCACCAAATCAAGAATTAACAGCAGAAGCAATTAAAGCTGTTGAGAATTTGTCTAAACCAATTTTAATTCACTGTGCTGGTGGTGCAAGAGCGGGAGGAATAGCCTTAATTGCAGAAGCAATTCAAGCAGGTTTAACTTATGAACAAATTGCTCAAAAAGCTAATGAATTGGGCATTAATTTAGAACAGCCACATCTCAAGCAATTTCTATTAGAAAAATTTGCAGCTAGACAAAATTAAGTTGTAGGCTTTGGCGCATATAGCAATTCCCATTCAAGTCAGGTACAAGCGTTAATAATCAAACGCAGATGGACGCAGATAAACGCAGATAATTTTGTACTTCATTAGACTAGGAAATGCTATTAATAAAAATTAAAAATCTACAACTTTGCTTCTTTCTTCGAAGTTTCTGATTTAGCTGCTTCTATCACTGGTGCAGAAATTCAAGTTGATGGTGGAACTACACCAGGAGTTTAAGCTACTGCGTAGGTTGGGTTAAGCGACAGCGCAACCCAACAAAATTCTGAAAATGTTGGGTTTCCTTACGTCAACCCAACCTACGATTTTTCAATAAATTAATGTTACAAAAAAGAGGAATTTCCATGACTCAAAAACAATTATTTTCCCAAGATAGCGATGTTGATCAAACCTTATTAGCTGATGTATTAGTAATTGGGGGCGGACCGGCTGGAACTTGGTCAGCGTGGAGTGCGGCTAATGCTGGTGCAAAAGTGGTTTTAGTAGATAAAGGCTATTGTGGTACAAGTGGCTGTGCTGCCGCATCAGGTAACGGTGTATGGTATGTTGCACCCGAACCCGACGGTCGAGAAGCTGCAATGGCTTCTAGAGAAGCTTTAGGCGGATTTTTATCTAGCCGTGATTGGATGCAGCGGGTACTAGATCAAACTTATGCGAATGTCAACCAACTAGCTGACTGGGGTTATCCTTTCCCTACAGATGAAGATGGTAAACCCTATCGGCGCAGTCTCCAGGGTCCAGAATATATGCGTTTGATGCGACAACAAGTAAAACGGGCAGGGGTGAAAATTTTAGATCACAGTCCGGCTTTACAGTTGTTAGTAGATGCAGAAGGGGCTGTAGCTGGGGCGACAGGAGTTAACCGTCAGACTGGTGAAAAGTGGGTTGTGCGATCGCATTCAGTGATCATTGCTACCGGAGGCTGTGCTTTCTTGAGTAAAGCCTTGGGTTGCAATGTGCTAACAGGGGATGGATACCTGATGGCAGCCGAAGCCGGTGCAGATATGTCAGGAATGGAATTTTCCAACGCCTATGGCATCGCACCTGCTTTTTCTTCTGTCACCAAAACCTTATTCTATAATTGGGCAACTTTCACCTACGAAGATGGGACACCTATCCCCGGCGCTGGTTCGCAAAAAGGGCGTTCTGTCATTGCCGAAACTTTGCTAACTCAGCCTGTTTACGCCATTATAGACAAAGCATCAGCAGAAATGCGGGTGACAATGCGTTTATCTCAACCCAATTTCTTCCTACCTTTTGATCGTGCAGGTATTGATCCCTTTACTCAACGTTTCCCTGTGACTCTGCGTTTAGAGGGAACTGTTCGGGGTACAGGTGGGATTAGAATTACCGATTATACTTGTGCTACTTCTGTGCGTGGACTCTATGCTGCTGGTGACGCAGCCACAAGGGAATTAATTTGTGGTGGTTTTACTGGTGGTGGTAGTCATAATGCCGCTTGGGCACTATCTTCAGGGTATTGGGCAGGACAGTCTGCGGCTACATACTCCCATAATTTAGGTGTGCAAGCCAACCAAAGACCAGTTCAAGCTGTAGGTGGTGTAGGATTTATCTCTGGTAGTGAAAAACAAATTCACAGTGAAGACATCATCAAAGCTACTCAGGCGGAAGTTTTCCCATACAATCACAATTATTTCCGTAATGAACAAACTTTAACGGAATCATTGCAAAGATTACATTCTCTCTGGGATGAAATTCGCAATAGTCAAGGTGCAGATAATAGTAATATTGTCCGCACAAGGGAAGCTGCGGGAATGGTAGCGACAGCCAGATGGATGTATAGCAGTGCCTTGGAACGCAAAGAAACACGCGGAATGCACAAACATTTAGATTATCCACAACAGGATACTAACCAACAACATCATTTAATTAGTGGTGGTTTGGATCAAGTTTGGGTAAAAGCTGCACCTATCCAGGATACAAAAGCAAAAGAACTTGTAACTGTTTAATTGTAGGTTGGGTTGACGCAAGGAAACCCAACATGATTACAACTTGAATTGAACGCAGATGGACGCAGATGAACACAGATAAAGATGGATTAATCAAGGGATTTCAGGATTATGTGCAGCCTCACATAAAATTGGTATAACCCAACCTACATCAATATTAATTTTGGTTTTTTATTATGATTGAATTAGTTAGTGAATCCCGGTGCATTCAATGTAATCTCTGTGTTAAAGTTTGCCCAACAAATGTATTTGACAAAGTACCAAATGCACCTCCAAGAATTGCGAGACAAAGCGATTGTCAAACCTGTTTTATGTGTGAATTGTATTGTCCAGTGGATGCGCTATATGTTTCACCGGATGTAGAACCATTAACGGGAATTAACGAACAATCATTAGCAGAAGCTCAACTTTTAGGCAGTTATCGCAAAAATATCGGTTGGGGAAAATCTCTCACAACTACAGCTAAACAAGATTCAACATATCAATTATTGCAGAAGATGAAATAAGTAATTGGACAAAAATATTTACAGTCATTGCGAGCGAAGGGAAGCAATCACAACCCTTGCGATTGCTTCCCTTCACTTCGTTCCATATGGCTAACGCCACGCAACGCTTACGCAATGATATTGTGTAATTAATTCTGTCTCACTACTTAGAGTATCAAAAATAATCGGAGTTATTATGAAACTCATTTTACCTGTAGAAATTGCCCATAAAATTGAGCCTCATTTACCTAAAAATACTATTGTATTGCGTGTAGATAGTGAGGGTAATATAGATGGTGATGCCACAGATGCAGAAGTTTATTTTAGTTGGTTTTATCTCAAACCTACTACTTTACATCGAGTATTAGATGCTGCGCCTTTACTGCGTTGGCACCATGCCCCAAATGCCGGTGTAAATCATATTTTGACACCCAAATATTTAGAACGGGATTTGATTCTAACTAACGGTGCGGGTGTCCATGCTATTCCTATTTCCGAATTTGTGATTACTTATTTACTTGCTTATAGTAAGCAATTACCAAGTCTGTATAAGCAACACTCTGAACGTAATTGGCAAAGGGGTTTACCAATTCAAGAATTAACAGATAAAACTTTATTAATTATTGGTGCGGGTGGTATTGGTCAAGAAATTGCGGTTCGTGCTAAAGCATTTGGAATGCGGATTTTTGGCAGTTCTCGTAATGCAAGACCATTACCAAACTTTGATAAAGTAGTGGGTGCAAATGAATGGAAACAACTACTGCCAGAATCAGAATTTGTGGTAATTGCTACTCCTTTAACGCCGGAAACAAAGGGCTTAATTGATTTGGAAACTCTGCGTTTATTCCGTCCAGATTCCTATTTAATTAATATTGCACGAGGGGCAATTGTTGATGAATCAGCACTGACTACAGCTTTACAGGAAGGCTGGATTGCTGGTGCGGCTTTAGATACAGTATTTACTGAACCATTACCAGCAGAAAGTCCCTTGTGGACATTGCCAAATGTGTTTATTACACCCCATTGTTCTGGAAATACTCCTAGAGTTAAAGAGAGAACACTTGCCCTATTTCTGGATAATTTAACCCGTTATCGTCAAGGAAAACCTTTGCGAAATGTGGTAGATAAAACTGCTGGTTATTAGGAATTTTTATTCGTCAAAATAGGAAAACCAGATTTTTTTGATATAATCTACAGTAAGCCTATCGAGTTGCTGTGCTTTAGTTTTTTATTGACAAGAGAATTTATCATGACATTAGCCCAAGACATTAATATTCAGATCCATCAAAAAGCATATCCTCATTTTTCAGGGAAGGTATCAGAACTAGGAGTATCCTTATTTAAGGGGACATGGTGGTATATTCATCCTTATATAATAGTTTTCAAAATCATGCTGCTTGCTTTTGCTAGTCTCAGTTTTTTATATATTCATTATTCTAGGCAAAAGCTAATTAAAATTTTCCAAAATAGCAGTGTTTAAAAAAAAGAATGACTAAGATTACAAAATTACAGGCTGTATCTTATTTAGCTCCTAATTATTTTGGACTATATCAGGAGATTACAGCTTATTTAGGTCGTGTTTTACAAGTAGAAATTGCACTACATCAAAGTAAATACGACCCCTTAAAAGACACTCTATTATTTAAAGACCAAATAGACTTGGCTTTTATTTGTGGATTACCACTAATTCGTTATAGTCAAATAGCACCAAATCAATTACAGACATTAGTTGCGCCTGTGATGCAATCATCTCGATATGGTGATTGTCCTGTATACTATGCAGATGTGATTGTTAAGACTGATAGCAATATTCAGAAGTTTGCTGATTTATCAGGGAAAACTTTTTGCTATAACGACTCTGGTTCTAATAGTGGTTATCATTTACTTTGGCGGTGGTTGAGTCAAGAAAAATATTCACCCAATTTCTGGGGAAAATCTTTAGAATCAGGTTCTCATCAACGTTCTATTCGTTGGGTAGTTGAAGGACTGGCTGATTGTGCAGCCATTGATAGTGTTGTATTAGAACAAGAATTACGGGATTTTCCTGAATTATCACACCATTTACGTGTGGTGCAAATAATTGGACCTTCTCCGATGCCACCATTGGTAACAGCGCGGCATTTAGGTATCTCTTTGATTCAGCAAATGCAATTGGCTCTACTCCAACCAGATGCTCAGTTGCAAGAAATTATGAAACAATTTAGTGTTAAGCGTTTTGATGCAGTGAAGTTAGAGGATTATCGGGTACTTAATCAGTGCCAATAATATAGGGACGGGCAAGACTTGTACTGAGCTTGCCGTAGTATGCCCATCCCATAAGATTCTAAGCACTAATAAGATAAATTTGATGCTGCCTTTGTTCGTACAAGAGAGCATCTTGATAAATTTCTGCAAATAATACTCGCTGTGCATGACTTCCCCCAATCTCATGCAACCGCGATAATACAAATTTGAGTTCGTTAACAGTTGTCTGGAAATCACCTTGAGCATGAGCTACCATGCCCTTAGCTGCGGGAATTGCTATCTTTACCCAACTCCTGCCAAGAAAGGGATTAATACTCAAGGCGTGATGTTCCATACTTTGAAGCATTTCTTTTACCCAGTTATTGTGTCCAGCTTTGGCAAGGGCATAGACATAATGCAAATCCTGGAATGGTAATGCGTGTTCATCAATGCGACTGTAAAGATAAGGACTGATATCTTGCCAACGGTTGCCTACATCTACCCCACGTAATTCTAGCCGTAATAACATGGAAATTGCCCCTACTTGGTCTTTGGGAGATTGTTTGTTAGCACGTTGCCAAATATGCTCATCGTAGATTTTCAGAACCTTTTCGTAGTTTTCTAATTGCCAATAATACAGTGCTATATGCCACCAGTTGTGGGTATAAAGCATAGAGTTACAGTTGTCCCAGGTATATGCAAAATTCTCCATCCAAATTATTCCCTCCTGGGTTCTTCCTTGGGTTTCCATTACATGACCAATAGCATGATGCGCCCAAGGATCATATCTATTTAACGCTATTGCCTCAAGTGCCATTTTTTCTGCTGCTGGTAATTGGTGACATTGTTCTAAGCCAAAGGCCACCATCCCATATAGATAATGTTGTTGGGGATTGTTAGGTAAAACTTTTTGGGCAATTTCTAGTAATTTTTCTTTATTACCTGTATAAAAATAGTGATATTGCCCCTGCTGCACGGAAATTAAATCAGTGGGAAATTGATTGGTAATCTCTTCATGAAGGGCTATTCCTACATCAATCTCTTGATTTGCCCAAGCTAAAATTGCTTCTACGTATAACTGTTCTCTGGCAGTAATTTTGCCTAAATTTCTTTGTGCGACTTGCAAATATGGTTGTGCCTGTTGCCAATCTTTTGTACTTTCTTGACTCAGATGATAAGCGGCTGCATAAGCATTAGCTAAAGCACAATTCGGATCAGCTTCAACTGCTTCTAAAATCGCTGTTTTTGCATCTTTACCATAAGCAAGGGATTGATCAATAAAACGGTTAATAGCAGCGATCGCTTCGGCTGAACCTGTTGTCACTAACAGCCCTTGTCCATCTTTAAGCATGATGAATTCCTTACAGCAAAATTTAAATTCTTAAACTACGGTAACTTGGTCGGAATACCGGGGTTATTGACTAGATTATGCCACAGCCTCTCCCAATCCGCAAGTAAAAACTACGGTAAGTTGATAGAGTTACTGGATAAATATACATTTTTGCAAGGCTTTATTTCCGAGAACTACCTCGATGAATGAATGCTGTCGATTGGGTTTAATCTAAATAAATACAAAATTACGGTATAATAGTTAAGTCACTTACTCGTAGTGTGTTAATTTTGACAGACAAACCAGAAATTTCCTTCATGCAGAAAGTGTGATAGAAAAAAGAATCCCTGAAAGCCTGAAACCTTAAATCCGCAAATATTTCTGACACGGAACTTGCATGAAGTCTTACGGGTAAAGGATTCACAGAATTAACACACTACACTCTGTGTACCTCGTTGCACTTATTTTCCTCTGTTACCCCTATTTATTGAGCCGATACGTTAATTCTTTCTTCTTGTACCTCACTTGAATGGTAATTGCTATAAAACAAGTAGAGGTCAACGTAAGTTGACCTTTACATTTTCAATGTAGATTACGCAAATTATGCAGTACAACTTATTATTTAGTCGGTTGTGTGAAATAGCTATACTCTTTTTTAAACTAGGTGTTATTGGCTTTGGTGGACCAGTTGCCCATATTGCCATGATTGAAGATGAAGTAGTGAAGCGTCGTCGGTGGTTGACACAAGACCATTTTCTCGATTTATTAGGTGCAACCAATTTGATTCCTGGTCCCAATTCCACTGAAATGGCAATTCATGTGGGATATATTTATGCAGGATGGGCAGGGTTGATTGTCTCAGGTGTTTGTTTTATATTACCTGCGGTTTTAATAACAGGTATATTTGCCTGGATTTATGTTAATTATGGTAGTCTACCTCAAATTGCACCTTTACTTTATGGTATCAAACCTGCTGTTTTAGCGGTTATTGTCAATGCCCTCTGGGGGTTAGCAAAAAAAGCGGTTAAAAACCATCAATTACTGATTATTGCTATAGCTGTAGGACTATTGATATTAATTCGGCAAGTGAATGAAGTAATTGCCTTATTGTTTGGGGGATTACTAGGTATGATTTGGTTACATCCTAGAAATCAAGACAAACCACCAGGAAATAAACCTAACTTATTGATTGCTGTCTTAACTACAGGCGCAACTTTACAGACAACATCTACAGTTAGTGCTATGGCAGGTACATCTATTCCTTTATGGCAATTAGGTTGGTTTTTTCTGAAAGTTGGTAGTGTTTTGTTTGGTGGTGGCTATGTGTTAATTGCATTTTTGCAAGGGGGATTAGTTCAAGAATATGGCTGGTTAACACAACAGCAGTTACTAGATGCGATCGCTATTGGTCAATTTACCCCTGGTCCAGTGCTGTCTACTGCCACCTTTATCGGCTATGTCTTAGCTGGTGTACCTGGTGCCATAGTAGCTACCATTGGTATTTTCCTACCATCTTTTCTCTTCGTTGCTGCCTTAAATCCGATTATTCCCCGTTTACGCAGTTCTGCTTGGACAAGATCATTTTTAGATGCTGTGAATGCCAGCGCTGTAGCACTGATGGTAGTAGCTGCCTTGCAACTGGGAATAGCTACTTTAAAAATAGCAAAACCACCCTATGTAGATATTCTGGGGATAGCGATCGCACTCATCTCCACAGTTTTGATTACTCGCTACCGCATCAATGCTGCTTGGCTAGTTTTAGGTAGTAGTTTAATTGGTTATGGTGCTATGGCTTTAGGTTATATCAAATAAAATACCTGTTATGGCAAGGCAAAAGGCAAGAGGAAAGAGTGAAGAGGGTTTGGGCGATTTTACGTTTCTTTACACAGTTTGGTTTTATTGTGTTCACCTACTTAATGGCTGAATACTCACTAAGAAAGGTAAAAATTTAGGTGAAGTGATAAAATACCCAAATTCTTTTGTTTAGTCAGAAGTCGGAAATCTGCTTATAAACAAGTGCTAAAGCCTCATTAAGAAAGTAATCCCATTTTTTGATATATTGGGTTTATCACTTTTCTAATATTTGATATTTGTCTAGCAAAAAAATACGTTCCCAAAATACAACAAACACCACCAAATGATAAGGAATTAGCAACGCCAATATAATTTGCTAATCCTCCGAAAAATAAATTACCAAAAGGCAATATTCCCAAAAAAGTAGTCATAAATATACTGGTTACTCGTCCTCTTTTATCTTCTTCCACTAAAAT
>NZ_JADEWA010000594.1:0-2703 GCF_015207865.1 Dolichospermum sp. LEGE 00246 | reverse complement strand
TCAGTCAAAAAAAGGATGTTTTTAAAAGATGCGTAGCACGAAAAAAACAGTGTCATTATTTCAATCTCATGTTTTTAAACATGAGTTTTTCCTGTTCCCTGTTGCCCGTTCCCTGTTCCCTCTGAATTTCCCCTAATTTTTCCTCCTGACTTCTGACTCCTGCTAATATGTCCCAACTTCAACGCATCACTGTTCATCCCCAACAACTTCAAGCTAACAAACTTGTATTAACACCTCAACAACAACATTATTTGCTGCGGGTATTGCGCTTGCGAGATGGTGATAAATTTATTGTTATGGATGGTATGGGGAAATGGTGGTTAGCGCAGTTACGAGGGGAACAAGGAGAGATTTTAGAACCGCTGGAGGTAAAAACTGAATTACCTGTGGCTATTACCTTGATGATGGCATTACCCAAAGGCAATGGATTTGATGAAATTGTCCGGTGTTGTACTGAGTTAGGGGTAACTTGTATTGCACCTATTTTGAGCGATCGCACCCTATTAAATCCTAGCCCCCAAAAACTAGAACGTTGGCGGCGTATAGCATCAGAAGCCGCTGAACAGTCAGAACGGGCTGTAGTTCCCACCATCCTCCAACCAGTAGCTTTCAACACTGCTATCAAAGAAAATTATGCCACTCATCGTTATATCTGTGAAGCTCGTGGAGATTATCCTCATTTACAGCAGATAATCAATAAAACCGCCAATGAGATCATTATTGCCATTGGACCAGAAGGAGGTTGGACAAATCAAGAAATAGAAATAGCCAAAGAATCAGGATTTGGTCCCATTTCCTTGGGTCGTCGGATTCTTCGCGCAGTCACCGCACCCATAGTTGCCATATCTTTAATAGCAGCAAATTTTGAATGATATCTTGGAAACCATCAAAACAACACCTGATTATTTTTACCCGCTACCCAGAACCAGGGACAACAAAAACCCGGTTAATACCTGTTTTGGGTGACGTTGGTGCTGCTAACTTGCACAAACAAATGACCGAACACACTATTTTTCAGGTCAAAGAACTGCAAAGGACAACCAGAGTATCCGTAGAAGTGCGGTTTACAGGTGGTAATTTGGAAAAAATGCAAAATTGGTTAGGAAATGATTTAAAATATCAATCTCAGGGCAAAGGAGATTTGGGAGCAAGAATGGAGCGATCGCTCATCAATGCGTTTAATCAAAAAGCAGAGCGAGTCATCATCATTGGTACAGACTGCCCTGATCTAAACTCGCAAATTTTAACAACCGCCTTCGAGGAATTAAAAGTTTGTAATCTTGTCCTGGGTCCTGCCCTAGACGGTGGTTATTATTTAATTGGGTTACAACAACCAATAGCAGAATTATTTACAAATATTTCCTGGGGAACCGCTCAAGTATTTGTAAAAACAGTAGAAATTGCCCAGAAGTTAAACTTATCAATGAGCTATCTGCAAACTTTAGCAGATATTGATCGTCCAGAGGATCTTAACCCCACTTTCTGATGTTATGAGGTACAGTTTTCAATCGCCAAACCTGTAGGGGCGCAGGGTCTGCGCCCTCCACTATATTTCATGAAACCGAGAATTGCTGTAACACCTAAACTGTTTTACTTGACAAATTCTTGTCGTTCATTCAGGGAAAAACTTGATACACTAATCTTTATCAAACATTCTCCTAAATTCTGATTTTAAAAAAACTATGTTTAAATTCCCGCAAGCATTACCCGTACTAGGCTTACCAGTGCATATAATGAATAATTATCCAAACTGGTTATTAGATTGTTTAAAAGCAGGTAAAGGGACTCACGTAGTCACCCTCAATGCCGAAATGACTATGCAAGCAGAGCGCAATCTCCCATTAGCAAAAATTATTAAAAATGCTGAATTAGTTATTCCTGACGGCGCAGGAGTAGTTCTCTATTTACAATTTTTATTAGGACAAAAAGTCCAACGGTTTCCCGGAATTGAATTAGCCGAGAAACTTTTACAAACAATAGCTCAAGAGCAAACATCCACCTCAATATTTTTCTATGGAGGCGCACCAGGAATAGCCGCCAAAGCCGCAGATTTATGGCAGAAACAACTTCCCACCCTCAAAATATCTGGTACACATTCTGGTTATCATTCCCCAGCAGCAGAAGAACAGTTATTGCAAACTCTCATCCAAATCCAGCCACAGGTAATATTTGTTGGTTTGGGAGTACCACGTCAAGAATTATGGATTGCTGAACACCGTCATTTGTGTCCCCACTCAATTTGGATAGGTGTTGGTGGTAGTTTTGATATTTGGTCAGGTGGAAAAACTCGCGCCCCCCGTTGGTTAGCAAATAATAACTTAGAATGGCTATATAGACTATATCAAGAACCTTGGCGCTGGCAACGAATGTTAGCCTTACCAGAGTTCGCCTTTAAATCCTTAATTTATCGTTGGACTCATAAAGATGTCAATAGTTGGGAGTTCTGAGTGCAACGGTAATAGGGAAACAGTTCGCAACGTAGGGGCGCAGGGTCTGCGCCCAGAATTCAGTAACAACAACAATGAGAAATCTGTAATGTACCAAATTATTGATAATGGTGCGTTACGCTGTCGCTAACACACCCTACTAAAAAATTTTTGCATATTTTGCACAAATGCTACAGTGCTTTCTAGATGAATATTATGTGCAATTTGATCAATTATTTGTAATTTAACAAAGTTACATTTTTTGGTCTGTCTCTTA
>NZ_JADEWA010000593.1:0-2715 GCF_015207865.1 Dolichospermum sp. LEGE 00246 | reverse complement strand
TTAAATCAATGTGAATTACCTTAACTTCGATATAAGTAGTCAGACAGAATTAATTACACAATTTCATTGGGAATGAAACGAAGTGAAATGAAGCAATCGCCAGGGTTGTGATTGCTTCCCTTCCCTCTCAATGACTGTAAATATTTTTGTCTAATTACTTATTTAGGACTTATGCACGAGTCACGGAATAACGAACCACAGAGAACACAGAGAACACAGAGAAATGAGGGTTTGAGGAATATTTTGCGTAAGTCTTGATATTAAATCAATGTGAATTACCTTAACTTCGATATAAGTAGTCAGACAGAATTAATTACACAATTTCATTGGGAATGGAACGAAGTGAAATGAAGCAATCGCCAGGGTTGTGATTGCTTCCCTTCCCTCGCAATGACTGTAAATATTTTTGTCTAATTACTTATAGAACGTTAAAGCAATCTCATCAATTACAGGATGGTTTAATGCTGTTGTAGAGATTTTTCAGGAAATGTCTCTACAACGTAGTTTGCCTAAAGGATACCAGTTAAAATAAATTTATTCAACTGTTACCGACTTCGCCAAATTTCTCGGCTGATCCACATCCAAACCACGCCGCGCCGCAATGTGATAAGCTAACAACTGTAATGGAATCACCGTGAGAATTGGTGAAAGAATTTCTTCAACCTCCGAAACCGGAATTAAATCATTAAAGATTTCCGCCGCTTCTCCATCTTTTACAGAAGTTACACCAATTAAACGGGAATCTCTGGCTTTAGCTTCTTGGGCATTAGAAATTACCTTTTCATATACATTACCAGGAACAGCGATCGCCACCACCGGAACTTTCGCATCTAACAACGCAATTGGTCCATGTTTCATTTCTCCCGCTGGATAGCCTTCGGCATGAATATAGCTAATTTCCTTTAATTTTAAAGCCCCTTCTAACGCAATCGGAAAATTAATTCCTCTCCCAATAAAGATAAAATCTTTTGTTTCTGAAAAATCATGTACCAAATGTTCAATATAACGTTCTTGAGTTTCCAAAATCGCTTCAATTTCCCCTGGTAACTGCCGTAAACCCGTGAGAATTTCCTCAAATCTCGAATCACTAATCTCCTGACGACGATAAGCCAAATCTAACGCCAAAGCATAAAACGCCATCAATTGCGCTATAAAAGTTTTTGTCGCCGCTACACCAATTTCAATTCCCCCATGAGTATTGATAATATTCGCCACCATATTACCCAAACTACTTTCTGGGCGATTAGTAATCCCCAAAAGTCGCGCTTGATACTTAGATTCTTTCCCCTGTCGGCGTTCTTTTTCCATCGCCAAAGCCGCCAACGTATCAGCAGTTTCCCCAGATTGTGTCACCCCAATAGTCAGAGTATTAGCAGTTAACGGTGAAGGCGCATATCGAAACTCTGAAGCATATTGTACCTGAGTTGGAATTCCTGCCAACTGTTCTAATAAATATTTACCCACCAACGCCGCGTGCCAACTTGTACCACAGGCAACAATTTGAATTTGTTCTAAATCTGTGTAGAATTCCGCTGGTAAATCCAATTTCACCGGTGATTCCGCAGTAATTTGTCCATTCTCGAACCTTGAGAAATAAGCCTCTAAACAATCCCGCACCACCCCCGGTTGCTCATAGATTTCCTTGAGCATAAAATGTTTGAATCCCTGTTTTTCCACCATAATGGGATTCCAGTTCAGAGTCCGAGGATGCTTTTTCAAGCGATTTCCCGCAAAGTTATAGACTTCCACTCCTAAAGGAGTCAACCGAGCAATTTCGCCGTTCTCTAGGGACAACACAGCGCGGGTGTAAGGAACAATCGCCGGCGTATCGGAAGCACAGAAAAACTCACCCTGTCCAAACCCAATCACTAAAGGCGCTTGTTGACGAACTACAATCAACTCATCAGGGTAATCAGCAGAAATAGCCGCAACAGCATAAGCCCCCTCTAATTTACTTACAGCTTTTCGCACCGCGTCTAAAAACATCGAAGGGGAATTAGGATTTTCAGGAGTATGCTTTAAACACTCAGCAATCAAATGAGGAATTACCTCTGTATCTGTTTCTGAGCGAAATTCATGTCCTAGTGCCTTCAGGTGTTCCCGCAACTCTCGATAATTCTCAATAATCCCATTTTGCACCACAGCTATCCGCAACGCCGTATCTAAATGAGGATGGGCATTGTACTCTTCCGGTTTACCATGAGTTGCCCAGCGTGTGTGACCAATCCCTATTTGGGCGGGATTTTCGATTTGTTCCAGTTTAGAACGCAAATTGAGTAATTTACCCTTAGCCCGCACACAATGCACGTCACCTTCCAAAATAGTGGCAATTCCTGCCGAATCGTAACCTCTATATTCTAATTTCTCTAATCCAGCCAGTAAAATATCTGTCGCTGCCTGAGTGCCTATATATCCAACTATTCCACACATTGCTTAAACCACTCCGGTTTCAGGATAATTAAATTTTAAGTATAGTTGGTGGAATGAATAAGCCACCAGGGGATCGCGGGAAGGCTGGGAGCCGCGTCTCTTTAGAGCGCGGGGGAAAGCCTACCCGTGCGGTTTTAACCGCTTCCAATATTCTCAACCATGATGCGGGTCATTAAATCTTTTCAACATTTTATTTCTCTCTAACTAATCTTTTTAAGGCTGACGAAAGACTCATTCCCCAACCTTGGGCGATATCCTCAAGTTTCTTTCTTTCAGTTTCATCTA
>NZ_JADEWA010000592.1:0-2717 GCF_015207865.1 Dolichospermum sp. LEGE 00246 | reverse complement strand
TAATAGCATGAGTAAAATTCTGGGTATAAGTATTAAAAAGTGGTAAATTATTTTCTGTAATACTTCCAATAAAGCTTTCATTCTGTAAACAATAATCTGCTTTAATCCCTCTATTTTTTAAGGCTTGACAACAGTGATTAAGACATTCTTGCAGCGAGGGTATAAAGCTTGCTTCTACTTCATAAGCTGTGATAAAACAACTTTCAACTTGATTAGAATTTGTCAATAATCGCTCTACAAAAGCAGCAGTTAAAGACCCAAAACCAGCACCAGGATCTAGTAAATTAATATGACCTGATAAATTGTTAAATTGTCCTGCCATCAATCTCGCAACTGTCGCAGGAGTCATAAATTGACCCAATTCACTTCTTTGTTTTGGGTTTAATTTTGCCGATAAATTAAATCTATTTATATCTGTGGAGTCTGTCAAGAAAGTTGTCATGTTATAGACAATAAAATTAGATAATGAAAATTGTGAATAATTTGCTATGATACACTCAGGGCTTTATTACTTATTACAAAAACTATGGTAAAAATACCCTTTCTGGCTTCAACAATTCCTCCTTTAACAAACGGGGATAAACTCACCCGTTATGAATTTGAACGGCGATATAATACAACATCTAAACCTAAAAAAGCTGAATTAATTGAAGGAATTGTTTATATTATGCCCGCTGCTCTGCGTTTTAGAAGTCATGGACAACCTCATGGTCGCATCTTAACATGGATTGGTAATTATGAAGTTTTAACTCCTGGTGTGGCATTAGGAGTTGAACCTACAGTCCGGCTAGATTTAGATAATGAACCTCAACCTGATGCAATTCTAATTATTATACCAGAAGCAGGTGGACAAACTCGAATTAGTGAGGACGATTATATTGAAGGTGCGCCGGAGTTGGTGGTAGAAATTGCTGCTAGTAGTGCAGCTATTGACCTACATGGCAAAAAACAAGCTTATCGTCGCAATGGAGTCAAAGAATATATTGTTTGGCAAGTTTTAGACCAAAAATTGAGTTGGTTTTCCTTAGAAGAAGGTGAATATTTAGAATTAGCACCTAATGAAGAGGGAGTTTTACAAAGTCGGGTATTTCCAGGTTTATGGTTAGCGGTAAATGAATTATTAATAGGTAATATGCAAGTTGTTTTGAATGTTTTACAAGCTGGTTTACAGTCTGTAGAACACGCAGATTTTATAGAGAAATTAGGTGATTTGAAAAGCGATTAGAAATCACGGTTCTACATAGGAATTTAAGATACAATAGATTCAATCTCTAAACTTGGGTTTAAATTATGATAACTACACTCATTGAACGAGAAGCAGAACCGATTTTAATTAGCGACTTAACCTGGAGAGAATTTAAAGCTGTTGAACAGCTAATTGAGCGCCCAGGGTTAAGGTTATCCTTTTTAGATGGAGTCTTGGAGATTCGGAAAATGCCAGGGAAAAAACACGAAACTATCAAAGAACGTATTGGGGCTTTACTAGAAATTTATTTAGAATTTTTGGAATTAGATTTTACTCCTACTGGTTCTGTCACCTTAGAAAATGAATTTGAAAAGGTTAAAAAAGAAGGCGATAAATCTTATGAATTGGGAGCAAATAGAAAACGTCCTGATTTAGTGATTGAGGTGGTTGTTAGTAGTGGAGGAATTGAGAAACTGGAAGCATACAAACGGTTACAAATTCCTGAAGTTTGGTTTTGGATTAATGATGAATTATTATTTTATAGTTTAGGAAATGAGGGATATAAAGCTGTTAGTAAATCGCAACTTTTACCGAGTTTAGATGTGGCTTTATTGATGCGTTGTATTAATATAGAAAATCATGCTCAATCGCTGCGGGAATTTAGAGCAGGGATAAAAATAACAGGATAGGAAAAAAATGTAGGAACTTTTACTCAAGATTATACCTTTGCTAACTTTGATGTGATAGTTGCCATTAAATCCGATCTTGCCAATATTTTGGTTTACGAGTACAGTGCATAACCGCTACAATTAAAATGTATTCATCTTCTATGGTGTAGAGTATTCCATAGGGAAATTTACGTACTAAACACCGACGAATATCTTCATCTGTAACTGGATAGCGTTTAGGTGATTCAATAATTCGGAAAATGGCATCTTCAACAGCGTTGATAAAATTTTGTGCTATTTCAATTTCATTTTCTGCATAAAATTGGACTGCTTCTGAGTATTCTGTTAATGCAGCAGGATGAAAGTTATATTTCATTTTTCATTTTTCATTTTTCTAAAATTTGTCTGATTTGGGCTAAAGCTATTTCTCCAGAAATTGGCTCAACGGTATGATTCCGTATTTCATCTCTGCGTTTTTTAGCTTCTGTGTTCCAACTCTTTTGGATATTTTGATCAATATCAGATTCTAGACTTTCAATTAGTTTTTCTACTAAAAATACTCTGGTAGCATTGGGTAAAGACAAGGCTTCCTGAATTAATTCTTCAACTGATAGCATAATTATTTATACTCTTGTGTAAATTGAATTGAGAATAGGCACAAAGAAAGACTTTATCCACAAGCTATTTTATCATTCTTTCTGTGGAAATGTCATATTGACAATGACTGTGTTTCTACATTATCTTGCATTGACTAAATTGCATCGTGTATTTCTCTAGTGCAACCGTTTTACAGCGGTTTCCGCTCTTATGAGGTACATCTTAGCCCCCTCATCGCTTGCGGGGAGGGGGTTGTCTCTTATACA
>NZ_JADEWA010000591.1:0-2735 GCF_015207865.1 Dolichospermum sp. LEGE 00246 | reverse complement strand
ATTTTAATTAATGTAACTGCTTTTTTTAGAGATAGTTCAGCTTGGGAATATTTAGCCAAGAAAATTATCCCTAATATCATCAAAAATAAACAACAAGATGAACAGATTCGGTGCTGGAGTGCTGGTTGTGCTTCTGGACAAGAGGCTTATACTTTAGCAATGGTCTTATCAGAAATATTGGGAATGGAAGAGTTTCGTAGACGGGTAAAAATCTACGCGACAGATGTAGATGAAGAAGCTCTTTTTCAAGCTCGTCAAGCTAGTTATTCAGCAAAAAATATTATTGAAGTTCCCTTAGAACTGCGCGACAAATATTTTGATCTAGTGAATAAAAACTATGTTTTTCGTCAAGATTTACGTCGTTGCGTGATTTTTGGTCGTCATGATTTACTTCAGGATGCACCAATTTCTCGTTTAGATTTATTGATTTGTCGCAATACGTTAATGTATTTTAATTCGGAAACACAAGGAAAGATTATCAATCGGTTTCATTTTGCGCTTAATGACCATGGCTATCTGTTTTTAGGAAAAGCAGAGATGTTAGTCATGCACTCTAATTTATTTATCCCCATAGATTTAAAAGATCGTGTATTTGCGAAAGTATCTTTGGAAAATATGAATGATCGTCGATTGCTGCTTACAAATATCAAAAGTCCAGCTTCAAATAAGAATATAGATTATGAAATGCAGATTAAAGAATTGGCTTTTGATACTGCATCTAATGCCCAAATTGTGATTGATAATAATGGTAAGTTAATCATGATTAATGAAGAAGCTCGAAATTTATTTGGACTAACAGTTAGAGATTTAAACCGCCCTTTTCATAATTTAGAACTATCTTATAGACCTGTGGAATTACGCTCAATAATTGAACGGGTCTATAATGAACGTCATCCTATTACACTCACAAATATTGAACGTTATCAATCTAATTCAGAACTTCAACATTTAGATGTGCGGATTATTCCTCTACAAGATACTGATCAAAATATTGTCGGTGTGACAATTTCTTTTAATGATGTCAGTCCTTATATCAAACTCCATACAGAACTACAACGCTCTCGACAGGAATTAGAAACAACTAATGAAGAATTGCAATCTACTAATGAAGAATTACAATCTACCAATGAAGAACTAGAAACAACCAATGAGGAATTACAATCTACCAATGAGGAATTAGAAACAACCAATGAGGAAATTCAATCAACAAATCAAGAAATGGAGACAATGAATGAAGAACTCCAATCTGCTAATGAAGAGTTACAAACAATAAATAATGAATTAAGCGATCGCACCACTGAACTTGACCAAACTAATATTTTTCTTGCTTCTATCTTAGACTCTCTGCAAATGGGAATAGTAGTTATGGATAGTAGTTTTAATATTTTAATTTGGAATCATACAGTTGAAGATCTGTGGGGTTTACGCAGTGATGAAGTAATAAATAAATCTTTGTTTAGTTTGGATATCGGGGTACCTATAGAACAATTGCGAAATCCCATTCGTGATACTATGTCTGGTAAGAAGAAATTACAGGAAATGCTTCTGAATGCCACCAACCGTCGCGGTAAAAAAATCCAATGTTATGTTGCCTGTAGTCCTTTACTAGAAGAAACAATAGTAGGTATCATTATAATGATGACTGATGTAGAAAAAATCAATAGTATGATTTCTCCAGTGGACATTGAAGAAAGACAACGGGAAGGATCAGAAAATATTTAGCCCCGCTATCGGCGACGGTCAGTCGCTACTACACAAACAAAGTCCACCTGCGTGGACTAAGGGAACACCAAAAAATAAATTACCCAATTTTGTGGGATGGGCATCCTGCCCGTCCTTGATGGTTAGCGGGCAAGATGCCCGCACCACAAGAAATTTTTGGGTATTTTTTTAATTGGAAGTCCCTAAGAAAAATCAAGGTTTTTAACCCACGCAGGTGGGTTTTGCCCGTATAGCCGCGACTTCTAGTCGCTAAGTACAATTATTTTTACATAATCTTATAATCTATGTCTATAATTATTGCTGGAGAACGGAGTGGAGTCGGGAAAACAACAGTTACACTTACCCTATTAGCATCTTTACGTCGTCGTGGTGTAAAAGTGCAATCTTTTAAGGTGGGACCCGATTATATTGATCCGATGTTTCATCAATATGTTACTGGTCTTCCTTGCCGAAATTTAGATGCTGTGCTAACTTCAGAAAGTTATGTGCAGCAATGTTTTCACCATCATTCTCCCCAGTCTGAATATACTTTAGTTGAAGGGGTAATGGGTTTGTTTGATGGTATTAGCCATTTATCAAACACAAGTGAAAAAACCGACTTTGCGAGTACAGCGCACGTTGCTAGATTGTTAGATATACCAATAATATTAGTAATTGATTGTAGCCGTTTATCGGGTTCAGTAGCTGCGATCGCTCACGGTTATTGTTCTTTAGATAGTAGAATTAAAGTTGCTGGATTAGTCTTAAATCGAGTCGGAAGCGATCGGCATTTATCATTATTAAAAGCTGCCCTTTCACCTTTACAATTACCCATACTCGGTGTCTTACGACGACAAGATAATATTACCATTCCTGACCGTCATCTCGGTTTAATTCCCACCGCAGAACTAGCAGAATTAGATCAAATAATTAATAGTTTGGCCGATTTAGGTGATATTTACTTTGATTGGGATAAACTTCTCCCACTTTTAAAATCAGCATCTTCCCCAAATTTCCATACCCCACCCGTGCTA
>NZ_JADEWA010000590.1:0-2752 GCF_015207865.1 Dolichospermum sp. LEGE 00246 | reverse complement strand
CGTTTCATTTGAAGAAGCTCAAACAGTTTTCGATGATCCACTCTATGTTGATTTTTATGATCCGGATCATTCTGAAGACGAACATCGTTATATTATTATAGGAGAATCATCAAGAAGTCGGATTTTGTTGGTTTCTTATACAGAAAGAGGGGATAAAATTAGAGTTATTAGTGCAAGACTTGTGACAAAACAAGAATTAAAAGCTTATCAAGAGGGTTAAGATAATGGAAGATGAACTTAGAGATGAATATGATTTAAAAAGTTTAAAAATTAGAAAAATGGGAGCTAAACGTACAAGTTTTGGCAATACAATCATTAAATTAGATTCAGATGTTGCCGAATTGTTTCCTAATTCTGAATCTGTTAATGAAGCTTTACGATTTTTGATTAGAATTACTAGAGAAAATAAAGCTAAATTTTAATTGTTCGCTTTTTCTGGGGGTGATAGAGAGCGATAGCGAAGCGCTCCGCAGGAATCGCTGTTTTGGGGGATGTGAGAGTGCGATAGCGAAGCGCGACCTAGGAATCGCTGTTTGGGAATGTGGGATGTGCGATCGCTTGCTAAAATAGAAATAATTTGAAGTTACAGGAGAAATAAATGATCACATTAGAAATGGCGATAGCTTTGCTCGCCGCAGGCATCGCTCCAAAACACACAAAATTAACATACTATCCGTTACCTGTTCCCTTCTTTGTAATATAGAAATAAAATGAGTGAAGTAACAGCAAATTATGATCAATCATGGAAAGAAGCATTAAATGAATATTTTGAAAGCTTCCTAGCATTTTTCTTTCCTGTAGCCCATCAAGCAATTGATTGGACAAAAACCCCTGAATCTTTAGATAAAGAACTGCAAGAAATTACAGCTTCAGGAGAAACCAAAAACCGAATTACCGATAAACTGTATAAAGTTTGGTTATTAGATCAAACTCAAGTATGGATTTTAATCCACATAGAAATTCAGAGTCAATATGATGTTAACTTTGAAGAACGGATGTACATTTATAATTACCGAGCCTTCGACCTTTATCACCAATTTGTAGTAAGTGTAGCAATTTTAGGTGATACAAGTCCTAGTTGGCGACCAAATAGTTATGATAGAGCTATGTTGGATTGTGAACTAAGTTTAAAATTCCCCATAGCTAAAATTCTTGATTATGAATCAAAGTGGGATGAACTAGAAAAGAGTGATAATCCCTTTGCTACCATAGTGATGGCGCATTTAAAGACTAAAGCCACCACCAGTAATTTAACAGAAAGGGAGCAATGGAAATGGATATTAATTAGAGGACTTTATGACCGGGGCTTCACAAAAGAGAAGGTTATTAAGTTATTTAAAATCATCGACACAATGATGACTTTACCTAAACAATTGCAAGCAGGATTGGTCACTAAAATTAAACATTTTGAGGAGGAAAGAAAAATGCCTTTAATTAGCCCAACAGAACAACTAGCTATGGAACGGGGAGAGCAACAGCTAGTTATACGCTTACTAAATCGGCGAATTGGTGAAATTGAATTATCATTGATTGACTCAATTCGTGCATTAACAATTGAGAAATTAGAATTATTGGGTGAAGCTCTCTTAGATTTTTCTTCTATGACTGATTTAGAACAATGGTTACAAAATAACCCAGAGTCTTGAGATTAATCATACTGAATTAAATAGAGCGATCGCCTTTTTGGGGATGTGGAAGGGCGATCGCTTTGCAGTACTGTTCGGTTAAGACTAAAAAACAAAAATACGTAGGTTGGGTTGAGGAACGAAACCCAACATTTTTAATGATTTGTTGGTTTTATACAATAGGTTGTTTACGTGGAAATTTTCGTTAACTGAACAGTATTGGATCGCTTTGGGGATATGGGAATGCGATAGCGAAGCGCTGCTGCAAGCAGTTCGCATTTTGGGGATGATGGGGGTGCAATAGCGATAAATTCAGCTATAATACAATTAACAAGCGAGCAAAGAGTAAGACATTACAAATGATTACTGTAGAATTTCAAACCACTATCGAAAATGGGATGATAAAAATTCCCGAACAGTACCAACAACAGTTAAAACAACCCAATATAGTTAAAGTCACTCTTCAACAAGAAACCTCTGAACAATCTGGAAATTACCTCCAATATTTATTGGAGCATCCTTTAAATATAGAACAATTAAATCCAATGAAACGAGAAGAAATTTACGAAAACGAATAAAAAGATGACGACTTTTTTAGATTCAAATATCTGGATATATGCACTTAATCAGAGCCAGGACATCCGAAAACATCAAATTGCTAACCATCTAGCCATACAAACAGGACTTTATTTAAGTACCCAGGTAATCAATGAAGTTTGTGTAAACCTAATCAAGAAAGGAAAATTTCCTGAAAATCAAATTCAAAATCTTATTCAAGGTTTCTATCAAATTCATCATATCGTTGAACTCGATTTGAATATATTGTTGAAAGCATCCGTATTAAGAACAAAATATTTATTCTCATTTTGGGATAGATGCTACAATCATTTAGGGAGGTTTGATATTATGAACTTAAAACCAATTAGAACAGAAGCAGATTATCAACAGGCATTAAAAGAAATCGAACAAATTTTTGATGCTGAACCTAATACACCAGAATATGAAAAATTAGATATTTTAACGACTTTAGTAGAAGTCTATGAACAACAAAATTATCCTATTGATCCTCCATCTCCTATCGCAGCCATATTATATTATTTAGAAAGTCGTAATCAAGGAGTTTATAC
>NZ_JADEWA010000006.1:0-33276 GCF_015207865.1 Dolichospermum sp. LEGE 00246 | reverse complement strand
ATTAAATAATATATAGTAGTTTACAGGTAAAAACCATGAATACACTGTACAATTCTGATTTTTATGGATGGACAAAAACACAAGCACAACTACTCAGAGAAGAAAAATGGGAAACACTCGATAAACTCAACTTAATTGAAGAGATAGAAACATTGGGAAGACAAGAAAGAAGAGAATTAACCAACCTTTTAGCCTTGTTATTAGGACACTTACTAAAATGGCAATATCAACCAGAAAAACGTAGTAATAGTTGGTTAGCAACAATTCGAGAACAACGGACTCAAATCAACCGAATATTAGCAGATAGTCCCAGCTTAAAATCCTATTTAGAAGAAGCCTTTTCATTAGGTTATCAAGACGGAATTAACTTAGCAGTCAAAGAAACAAACCTCCCCTATGAAACCTTTCCAGAAAATTGTCATTATGCAATCACACAAATATTAGAACCTGAATTTTTACCAGAATCATAACCTTCTTCCTTTGCGTCTTTGCGCCTTTGCGTGAGAAACAAAATTAACCTAACCGTTCCCGCAACCACAAAGCCAACAAAGGCATAGCTAACCGATAACCATGTTCAGCATCATAAATTAAACCCTTATGCTGCAAACCAGTCAAAGCACCTTGCAGACTCCCACCCCGTGAAAGTCCATGCTTTTGAATATACTCCTTACTCTGAGGTTTATCAGTAGGATCAATAGCCAAAGATTCTAATAAATGTACCTGATTTGCCGGTAACAACATCAGCAAAGATTCATAAGTCATAGATAAATCTTTCAATAATCCGGCTATAGCCTTTTGCACATCTTCCTCCCGAATTAATCCATCTGCACAACGCGACCCAGACAACCGCCGAATAATCGCCATCCCGTCTCCAATATGTCCCTGTACTGCCTCTAAAAATAGCTGTAAAGCCTGACTATGACAATCAAAAGTAAAACCCTTTGTATGTAAAATTTCCCTCGCCCACAAGGCTACAACGTCCTTAGCTAAAGGCGCTAATTGAATAGTTTCTATCGGATAATTAGTATCATCTGGCTGTTGGCTAGATTCAGCAATCGTGGCTATTAATACATAACTAACATGAGGATAAGCCTTAACTTCTTTTCTAAATGTAGTTTCCCATAAACCATGACGATCCCAAGAACGAATATGGGGAAAACTTTGTAAAATCAGTAATATTCTTTGATTTAAATCAACCGCCATTATTTCCAATAAGTCTAACAAATTGGCGAATGCTTGCCATAGTTGTTCTTGTTCCAAAGAACGAATCACTTTTAGTTGAGTTTCCGAATTAAAAGTAAAAAATGCCGAAGTATTTTCATTTAACCAATTTTGAATTTTTTCCGCTTCCCAGTTTTGACTAATCGCTTCCGCTAGTAATTGCACAAATCTCTCCGCTTCCGTAGCGCGAATACAGTCTATTTCCAAGATAACTGTATTCACCTCCTGTGCTGCACCTCTCACTAAAGTGCGTCTCCCACTACCAGGAACTCCAGTAATTAACAAATCACCATCTTTTGCCAGGATTTCAATAATCCGCTGAAACTCTACAGAACGCCCAATTAATTGTAAGGGAGTAGACAAATTTAAATTCACTCAGTTCTCGCTTTTGCGTAATATATTATAATAACTATAGGAATAATATTTGATTTATGAAAAGATACGTAGGGTGCGTCAGACCGCATAAATTCTATCAATAAACAGATTTTTAATATCTGACGCACCCTACAATACCTAATTTTTTTCAAAAATCAAATATGAGTTCTATATTAAGCTAAATTTAAAGGCAACTATGGTTAGTACAATCACTAAACCAAACAATATTACTCCAGAAACTACCCCAGCAGAACAGCGAGTAGTTTTCCACAATATCAGTTGGCAAAATTATCAGCAAATTTTAGCAGCATTAGGGCAAAGTCGTTCTTCTCGACTTATCTATGATCAAGGGACATTAGAAATTACCATGCCATTAGAAGAACATGAAAGTGCTACCAGATTAATTGAACTATTCATCCGCATTTTGGTAGTGGAAATGGGTTTGAAAATTAAAACAATGGGTTCAACTACCTTAAATCGTGATGATTTACAAAGAAGTGCTGAACCGGATAATTGTTATTACATTCAAAATCAACCTCAAGTAGTTGGAAAAAAAGTTGATTTAAACGAAGATCCACCACCCGACTTAATTGTGGAAGTAGATATTACTCATACTGACATCAATAAACTCCAGTTTTATGCCAGCATGGGTGTACCCGAATTTTGGCGTTATAACGGTGAAACATTGCAAATTTATCAACTTCAAAATCATCAATATGTTGAAGGAGAAAAAAGTCCCACATTTTCTATAATCACCAAAGAAAAACTTTATCAATTTTTGCAAGATTGCCAAATAGATGAAGTCCAAGCTGAAAAATCTTTCCGTACTTGGGTACAACAGGAAATACAGAATTAAGATATCCCCAAACAAACTGTAGGGGCGGGGGTTTCCCACCCTTACAATTCTTCTAACTAGCTAATAGTGTCTTTTCCAAAGGAGTCCAGCGGAAAGTGCGATCGCCACCTCTCTCAATTACCACTTTAACCCTTGGTTCTAACTTAGGCAAATTCATCAAATACTCAACTTCCTGATCAGAAAGAATATATCCCTCAATAATCCACAACACCAACCCCTTAGACTTAGGAGGTAATTGTGCCAAATGGGAACTGATCATTGGTGGTAAATAATATACATCACCCACAGCCGCACCACTACTATTGCTTCTTTTGCCTAAATGTGGTGGTCTGACACCATGAACTTGCGTCAGATATGCAGCCACATCACCCAGTCCTCTTGCAGTAATGTGGAGGCTAACATAGCCAGCCGCCCGTAATCGGCGCAGATACCGACCTTCATAGCCCCCTTCCAGAGGAACATAAACACCCAACGCCCCAAATTTCTCCAAATTGCGGATGAAACCGTTGCCAGTGGTAATTAGTGCCATATATTTTCTTCCTATCCCACTTAGATATCTCTATTATTCACTCTCTAGTGGTAGATTAAGTTAAATGAACCTGCATATTTTCAACAATTTTGAAAATTCACAGCCGGAACATGGGTGATTTTCCCTACCCACATCTCAGCATCCCATAACAGAGCAAAAAAATACTAGACAAAAATTAACGAATAGTTTATATTATTAGATTGTGACCGAATAGTGTAATTAGATAGCCATCTTTCTTATTTAGACTTCCTAGTTAGTCCTAGCATCTGAGTTTCTAGTTAGTTTCCCCAAAAGAATAAAACTGGCTCACTTCATAAGAGACTGCTAAACTAAAAAAGCTTTCAGGTCAAATAAAGAGCCAAAGTCATATTTAAGCTCCCACACCAAATCACTCCCGTAAATCCTAAAAAAATTAGGCAAAACCTTAAACAATAGTTTAGGGCATGAAAATAAGTAGTTCCTTAGCAATAATGTTGGTTTCATGGCATGATGTTAAGACTAAGGAAAAGGATACTGAGGGTCAATAACCACTTAAGTCCTGCTACAACGGTAGAGTGCCAAAGCAACTGCTTGGACGAAAGCATTGCTGCACACAGCGCAAAGCCATCAAGCCTCGCATTGAATTCCAGAAGTAATCCCTTCTCAATAGAGTAGGCAGTTATTCCTGTTATTGTGATTGAGTAAGTGAAAATAAACAAATTCACTAAAACAAAAGGGACAAAAACTGTTGCGTCGCCAAGAATTTGCACTGTCTAACGCCAGTCCAAATTTTAGAGGTAAAGTTTAAACTCAAGCGACAGTAGCAAAACCAGTCCCCATTCGACTTCCAGGTTTAGCCCAAAAAAATAAAACGAAAGGAGAACCAGTAACTGTGTCTGTAGGTATTCTCGGCACCAAACTGGGCATGACCCAAATCTTTGATGAAGCAGGAGTCTCTATTCCTGTTACCGTCGTCAAAGCCGGTCCATGCACCGTTACGCAAGTTAAAACGAAACAGACCGACGGTTACTCTGCCATTCAAGTTGGTTATGGCGAAGTCAAACCCAAGGCACTGAACAAACCACTGTTGGGACATTTGGCTAAATCATCCGCTCCAGCAGTCCGTCATCTGAATGAATATCGCACCGATAGCGCTGGTGATTATGCTTTAGGTCAAGAAATTAAAGCAGATATTTTTAGTGCAGGTGAAATTGTAGATGTAGTTGGTACGAGTATTGGTCGCGGTTTTGCCGGCAACCAAAAGCGGAACAACTTTGGTCGCGGTCCCATGTCACACGGTTCCAAAAACCATAGAGCGCCAGGTTCTATCGGTGCTGGTACAACCCCAGGTCGTGTTTATCCTGGTAAAAGGATGGCAGGACGTTTAGGCGGTACTCGTGTCACAATTCGCAAATTGACAGTAGTACGAGTAGATGCAGAACGCAACTTAATCCTGATTAAAGGAGCTATTCCTGGCAAACCAGGAGCCTTAGTCAGCGTCGTTCCTGCAACTATAGTTGGTAAAAAATAGTCATTTAGTCATTGCTTAGTAGTCATTGGTTAGTGACAAAAAAAGACAACCGGCAACTGACAAAAGACAACTGACAAAGGACACAAAGATGGTAGAGAGTGTAATTAAAAATTGGCAAGGAGAGCAAGTTGGAGAGACAAACTTCGACTTACGAGTTGCCAAAGAAACAACAGCGGCGCATATCGTACACCGCGCCCTAGTCAGACAAATGACCAATTCTCGCCAGGGAACTGCCAGCACCAAGACTCGTGCAGAAGTTCGCGGTGGTGGTCGTAAACCTTGGCGGCAAAAAGGCACAGGTCGCGCCCGGGCTGGTTCTATCCGTTCACCATTGTGGCGTGGAGGCGGTGTGATCTTTGGACCAAAACCCAGAGACTTCGACCTAAAAATGAACCGCAAAGAACGCCGATTGGCATTGCGGACAGCCTTTATTAGTCGTGCTGAAGATTTAATTGTTGTTGAAGAATTTAGCAACGAATTACAGCGTCCTAAAACCAAGGATCTCGTAGCAGCATTAGCTAGATGGGGCGCTGCACCAGAACAAAAAGCACTATTGATTTTGTCTGAAATTGCAGAAAACGTGCTTTTATCAGCTCGCAATATCGAAAACTTAAAACTGATTCCTGCCGACCAGTTAAACGTTTACGATTTGCTCCATGCTGACAAAATTATCGTCACATCATCAACCCTAGAGAAGATCCAGGAGGTCTACAGTGCCTAAAGTAGTTGCCACCCGTGATCTACCGGATTTAGTGCGTCGCCCCATTCTCACCGAAAAAGCGACCATGCTCATGGAACAAAACAAATACACATTTGAAGTAATTCCTAAAGCCACCAAACCACAAATTAGAGCCGCAATTGAAGACCTATTTGCAGTTAAGGTCGTCAAAATCAATACCGCTAACCCACCCCGCAAACAAAAACGGGTAGGTAGATTTATTGGATACAAACCCCAATACAAGCGAGCTATTGTTACTGTTGCTCCTGGGGACGAAGAAAAAATCAGAAAAGTTCTCTTCCCAGAAGTCTAAAAATTTTAGATTTTAAATTTTAGATTTTAGATTGGGCTAATAAATCAAGAAAATGCCAAACAACAATTAAAAATCGGAAATTGAAATCAAAAAATCCTGACTCCAAAATCAAAAATCAAAACTCCAAAACTGAACTATGGGTACTCGTTCTTATCGCCCTTATACCCCCAGTACTCGCCAAGTAATCATCTCTGACTTTGCCGAAATTACGAAAACTGAACCAGAAAAATCATTAACTGAATCAGTTCATCGTCCCAAAGGTCGGAACAATCAAGGGCGGATAACCAGCCGTCGTCGGGGTGGCGGACACAAACAACTTTACCGCATTATTGACTTCAAACGAGATAAGCGGAATATCCCGGCTACAGTTACAGCCATTGAATACGATCCTAACCGGAATGCGCGGATCGCTTTGTTGTTGTATGAAGATGGCGAAAAACGTTACATCTTGCAACCAAATGGCATGACCGTAGGCACAAAGATCATTGCTGGCCCTGAGTCACCCATCGAAGATGGTAATGCCTTACCTTTATCGAATATTCCCTTGGGTACTGGTGTTCACAACGTCGAAATGACCCCAGGTAAAGGTGGTCAAATTGTCCGTGCTGCCGGTGCAGTAGCACAAGTTGTTGCTAAAGAAGGCAACTATGTGACATTGAAGTTACCTTCAGGTGAAGTCCGGTTGATTCGGCGTGATTGCTACGCCACCATTGGACAAGTCGGTAATACAGACGCAAGAAACCTCAGTGCTGGTAAAGCTGGACGAAATCGCTGGAAAGGCCGTCGTCCCAAGGTTAGAGGTAGTGCCATGAACCCAGTGGATCACCCACATGGTGGTGGTGAAGGTAGAGCGCCTATCGGTAGATCCGGTCCTGTAACACCTTGGGGTAAACCCACTTTAGGGGCGAAGACACGTAAGCGCAAAAAAGCCAGCACTAAGTTGATTATCCGTCGTCGCCGCAAATCATCTAAACGTGGTCGTGGTGGCCGTCAGTCTTAGAATTTTAGATTTTAAATTTTGGATTTTAGATTGAGTCTATTTTTAAGTGTTCAAAGTTTTTGAAGCCTAATATTAAGACAGCTTAATTATCCAAAATCCAAAATTAAGAAATTCAAAATCCAAAATCCAAAATCCAAAATTGAACTATGGGTCGTTCTTTAAAAAAAGGTCCTTTTGTTGCTGACCATCTGCTCAAGAAAATTGAGAAGTTAAACGCAAAAGATGAAAAACAAGTGGTTAAAACTTGGTCGAGAGCTTCGACCATTTTGCCCTTGATGGTAGGTCATACTATCGCTGTTCATAATGGACGGCAGCACGTTCCTGTATTTGTCAATGAACAAATGGTAGGACATAAGTTAGGAGAATTTGCTCCTACCCGTACCTACAGAGGTCATGGCAAAAGTGACAAAAAATCAGGGAGATAGTCATTAGTCAGTAGTCAGTGGTCATTTAGTCCTCTTGCAACTGACAACCGCTGACAATAGACAACTGACAAACATAGAGTAAGTTATGAAAATGGCAACTGACACTACTGAAGTTAAGGCGATCGCCCGTTATATACGCATTTCTCCCTATAAAGTGCGCCGTGTACTTGACCAAATTCGCGGGCGTTCATACAGAGAAGCACTAATCATTCTCGAATTCATGCCCTATGGTGCTTGTGACCCTATCTTAAAGGTTCTCAGAAGTGCCGCAGCTAACGCAGAGCATAATGCTGGTTTGGACAGAGCCAGTTTGGTGATTAGTCAAGCCTATGCTGACCAAGGACCAGTGCTAAAACGGTTTCAACCCAGAGCGCAAGGTCGAGCTTACCAAATTCGCAAACCAACGTGCCATATCACTGTTGCTGTTTCCGCTGGCGCTACTGCTGAGTAAACAGCCAGACAGGCACAAAAAAATTGCGTACAGTAAGAAATTTTAGAGGAAGCTTTTGTGGGACAGAAAATTCATCCAGTCGGGTTTCGACTGGGTATAACTCAAGAACACCAATCCCGTTGGTTTGCAGAACCTGACCGTTATCCAGAACTTCTACAGGAAGACTACAAACTCCGTCAATACATTGAACAAAAACTAGGTAGATACGCTCAAAATAACGCCGGTATTTCCGAAGTGAGAATCGAGCGTAAAGCGGATCAAATTGACCTAGAAGTTCGTACAGCTAGACCAGGTGTGGTTGTAGGTCGGGGTGGTCAAGGTATTGAATCATTGCGTCTTGGACTACAAGGAGCTTTGGGTGGTAATCGCCAAATTCGCATTAACGTTGTTGAAGTCCAACGAGTTGATGCTGATGCTTACCTGATTGCCGAATACATTGCTCAACAATTAGAACGTCGGGTTTCCTTCCGCCGAGTAGTGCGTCAAGCAATTCAACGCGCTCAAAGAGCAGGTGTACAAGGAATCAAAGTTCAAGTCGGTGGTCGGCTCAACGGTGCAGAAATTGCCCGCTCTGAGTGGACTCGTGAAGGTCGAGTTCCTCTCCACACCTTACGCGCTGACATTGACTATTCTGGCTGCACAGCTAAGACAATTTACGGGATTCTCGGCATTAAAGTTTGGGTATTTAAAGGAGAAATTATTCCTGGTCAGGAACAAGCTCCCGCCCAACCCGCCAGAGAACGTGACCGTGACCGTGGCGATCGTGACCGTGACCGCGAACCCCGTCGCCGACAACAACAACGTCGTCGTCAACAGTTTGAAGACCGCTCCAATGAATCCTAGTCAATGCTCAATAGTCAGTGGCAAAAAAACTGACAACTGACAACTGACAACTGACAACCGACAACTGACAAATCATGTTAAGTCCTAGAAGAACTAAATTCCGCAAACAACAACGCGGACGCATGGAAGGTCTTGCCAGCCGAGGCAGTACCCTCAACTTTGGGGATTTTGGACTCCAAGCCCAAGAACCATCTTGGATTACCTCACGGCAAATCGAGGCTTCCCGTCGGGCAATGACTCGGTATATTCGCCGGGGTGGCAAAATCTGGATTCGGATTTTCCCTGACAAACCAATCACCATGCGTCCTGCTGAAACCCGGATGGGTTCTGGTAAAGGTAACCCAGAATTTTGGGTAGCCGTAGTCAAGCCAGGCCGGATCATGTTTGAAATTGGCGGCGTTACTGAAGAAATTGCCCGCGAAGCTATGCGATTGGCTGACGCTAAGTTACCAATTAAGACCAAATTTATTGTGCGCTCTCAACCACAGGAGCAGGAGTAGGTTATGCCTCTTCCCAAGATTGCGGAAGCTAGAGAATTAAATGACGAAAGACTGGCCGAGGAAATTGTCGCCGTTAAGAGACAATTGTTCCAGTTGCGCTTGCAAAAAGCCACAAGACAACTAGAAAAGCCTCACCAGTTCAAACACGCACGCCATCGTCTCTCCCAATTGCTGACAGTAGAAGGAGAACGGAAACGGGCAGCAAGTCTTTCAGACCAAGAGCAAAAGTAGGAAATTATGGCAGTCAAAGAACGAGTTGGCTTGGTAGTGAGCGATAAAATGCAAAAAACTGTGGTAGTAGCCATAGAAAACCGCGCTCCTCACCCCAAGTACGGCAAAATCGTAGTTCAAACCCGCCGCTATAAAGTTCACGACGAAGAAAATACCTGTAAAACAGGCGATCGCGTGCGGATTCAAGAAACCAGACCTCTGAGCAAAACCAAGCGTTGGCAAGTTGCAGAAATTCTGAACACCAAAGCTACATAGTAAACAGTTGTATTAACTTACAACGACCCCAAAAGAGAGACCAGTTGTGATTCAACCCCAATCTTATCTGAATGTCGCAGATAATAGCGGTGCTAAAAAACTAATGTGCATCCGCGTATTAGGTGCAGGTAACCGCCGTTATGGTGGCGTAGGCGATAGAATTATCGCTGTTGTCAAAGAGTCTTCACCCAACATGGCTGTCAAAAAGTCTGATGTTGTAGAAGCAGTAATCGTCCGAACACGTAAAGCAATAAGTCGTGATAGCGGTATGTGCATCCGTTTTGACGATAATGCCGCAGTGATTATCAACAAAGAAGGTAATCCCAGAGGTACACGGGTATTTGGACCCGTAGCTCGAGAACTGCGCGATAAAAACTTTACTAAAATTGTTTCTCTGGCTCCGGAGGTGCTGTAATGGCAAAGCGCCCACAACCCAAAGTTTTTCATAAAATGCACGTCAAAACTGGTGATACTGTGCAAGTCATCGCTGGCAAAGATAAAGGTAAAGTTGGTGAAGTGATTAAAGCACTACCACAACTGAGCAAAGTTCTTGTCAAAGGTGTCAACATTAAAACCAAGCACGTGAAACCCCAGCAGGAAGGCGAATCAGGGCAAATAGTCACCCAGGAGTACCCCATTCATAGCTCCAATGTGATGCTCTATTCCACCAAGCAAAACGTTGCTAGTCGTGTCTGCTACACTTTCACCGCCGAAGGCAAGAAAGTGAGAATGCTCAAAAAAACAGGTGAGATTTTAGATAAATAAGCTGGTGAATTAGGATGAGATTTTAGCTTTTTAACTCAAAATCTCAAATCCAAAATCCAAAATCCAAAATCTAAAATTCCCTGACCAAGACCAGGGGATAACAGGACAAACACTATGGCCATAACACGACTTAAAACCGTATATCAAGAGACAATTACTCCCAAATTAATTAATCAGTTTCAATACACCAACGTGCATCAAGTGCCGAAGGTGATTAAAGTAACTATCAACAGAGGTTTGGGAGAAGCTGCTCAAAACGCTAAATCACTAGAGGCATCCATCAGCGAAATAGCCCTGATTACTGGACAAAAACCTGTGGTAACACGGGCAAAGAAAGCGATCGCCGGCTTTAAAATTCGTCAAGGTATGCCCGTCGGGATTATGGTGACACTAAGAGGCGAACGGATGTACGCTTTTTTAGATCGTCTGATTAACCTGACACTACCCAGAATCAGAGACTTTCGCGGTGTCAGCCCCAAAAGCTTTGACGGCCGTGGCAACTACACTCTGGGTGTGCGCGAACAGCTAATTTTTCCAGAAGTGGAATATGACAGAATCGATCAAGTCCGGGGTTTAGATATTTCTATCATCACCACGGCAAAAACCGACGAAGAGGGCCGCGCCTTACTTAAGGAAATGGGAATGCCCTTTCGCGATCAATAAGTTCATCTAAAGAGGGAACGATGGCGGCTAACGACACAATTGCAGATATGCTGACGCGCATCCGCAATGCCAATATGGCAAGGCATCAAACTACGCAAGTACCAGCTACAAAGATGACTCGTAGTATTGCCAAGGTACTGCGAGAAGAAGGCTTCATTGCGGAAGTTGAAGAAGCAGGAGAAGGAATTAAGCGGAACCTAGTTATTTCCCTGAAATACAAAGGTAAAAATCGCCAACCCCTAATCACTGCCCTAAAACGAGTGAGTAAACCAGGTTTGCGTGTTTACTCCAATAGAAAAGAACTACCAAGAGTGCTAGGCGGTATCGGTATTGCCATTATTTCTACATCCAGTGGGATTATGACTGACCGCGAAGCACGCCGCCAAAATCTAGGCGGTGAAGTGCTTTGCCACGTTTGGTAGTCGTCATTGGTCATTGGTCATTGGTCAGTGGCAAAACAACCAACAACTGACAACTGACAAAAAACAACTGACAAAGAACAAAAAATCATGTCTCGTATTGGTAAACGTCCAATTACCATTCCCGCCAAAGTGCAAGTGGCGATTGATGGTGTCAAAGTAGTGGTGAAAGGTCCCAAAGGTGAACTTTCCCGTCAACTACCTAACAATGTCATACTCTCCTTAGATGGAGAAACATTGCTAGTTACTCGTCGTGATGAAACCCGCACCTCCAGACAAATGCACGGTCTGAGCCGCACCTTAGTGGCCAATATGGTGGAGGGAGTATCCCAGGGTTTTCAACGTCGCTTGGAAATTCAAGGGGTTGGTTATCGCGCCCAACTTGAAGGCCGTAACCTAGTTTTAAATATGGGTTATAGCCATAAAGTGCAAATTGAACCACCAGAAGGAATTCAATTTGCAGTAGAAGGTACTACTAATGTCATAGTCAGCGGTTATGACAAAGAAATTGTAGGAAATACAGCAGCTAAAATTCGTGCAGTCCGTCCCCCTGAACCTTACAAAGGTAAAGGTATTCGCTATGCAGGTGAAGTGGTCAGACGCAAAGCTGGTAAGACTGGTAAGGGTGGTAAGAAGTAAACATGAAACTTACACGCAAAGAATCAAAACAACGTCGTCATCGGCGCGTTCGGGGCAAAGTCAAAGGTTCTCCAGAACGTCCACGTTTGGCTATATTTCGATCCAATGAGCATATTTATGCTCAGGTAATTGATGATACCAAGCAAGAAACTATAGTTGCCGCATCAACCGTAGAACCAGAATTGAAATCTAACGTAGTTTCTGGTGCTAACTGTGACGCATCAGTGCAAGTTGGTAAATTGGTAGCTGTACGCGCCCTAGAAAAAGGCATCACTAAAGTCGTTTTTGACCGTGGTGGCAACCTTTATCACGGTCGCATTAAAGCACTGGCTGAGGCGGCACGCGAAGCTGGTCTAGATTTCTAAGTCCGTCAGTAGTCAGTAGCAACTGACAACTGACAACTGACAACTGACAACTAAAAGAGAGCATTGATTATGGTAACCGGTCGTCGTAAAGCAAGCCGTACAAAAAAAGAAGAAACCACCTGGCAAGAGCGAGTTATCCAAATCCGCCGGGTGAGTAAAGTCGTCAAAGGTGGTAAAAAACTCAGCTTCCGTGCCATTGTCGTCGTCGGTAATGAACGAGGACAAGTGGGAGTCGGAGTTGGTAAGGCATCAGATGTAATTGGTGCAGTCAAAAAAGGTGTCGCTGATGGTAAAAAACATCTAATTGACATCCCTATCACTAAATCCAATTCCATTCCTCACCCCATTGATGGTATCGGTGGCGGAGCTAAAGTCATGATGCGCCCCGCCGCACCAGGTACAGGGGTAATTGCCGGGGGTGCTGTACGGACTGTACTAGAGTTAGCAGGAATACGTAATATCCTTGCTAAACAACTAGGTTCAAATAACCCTTTGAACAACGCCAGAGCCGCAGTTAATGCTCTATCTACCCTGCGGACATTAAGTGAAGTTGCTGAAGATCGCGGTATCGCCATTGAGAAACTCTATATTTAGTCACCCTTTGTATCAGATTCTCAATCTAAAATCCAAAATCTAAAATCTAAAATCCCAAATCAAAATGAGACTTAATGATGTTAAGCCCCAAAAAGGCTCTAAAAAACGCCGTAAGCGTGTAGGTAGAGGTATTTCTGCTGGACAAGGTGCTAGTGCTGGTCTAGGGATGCGGGGTCAAAAATCCCGTTCCGGTAGTGGCACAAGACCAGGTTTTGAAGGTGGTCAACAGCCATTGTACCGCCGGATACCTAAACTCAAGGGCTTCCCTCTGATTAACCGGAGAATTTACACTACGATTAATGTAGAGAAATTAGCTAACTTGCCTGCTAACTCAGAAGTAACATTGGAATCCTTAAAAGCGGCGGGTATCTTAACCACTGTTAAAGGTGAATTGAAAATTTTGGGTAATGGGGAATTGAATGTTCCTCTTCAGGTAAAAGCCGCTGCTTTCACAGGTCAAGCTCGGATTAAAATTGAAGCCGCCGGTGGGAGTTGTGAAACTGTATAAAAGATGAGGGGTAAGGACTGCCCATAACCTCGTGATTGGGGGGAAGAGGTTATTGTTTACAAGATACCTTAATCATCTTCATCATCATGAATCACGTAAATCATAGTTAGGACTTCAAAGGTAAAACTCTATGATCAGTCGAGACAAAGCCCCAACGGCTCAAGAAACTTTTATGCAGATGGCGCAAGCAGCCGGACTGAGAGGTAGGCTGCTTGTAACTGTCGGTATTTTAATTTTGGTTCGCTTGGGGATATTTTTGCCTGTTCCAGGAATTGATAGACCTAAGTTTGCTGAGGCTATATCGGGCAACAATTCCATCTTCGGTTTATTGGATATATTCTCTGGGCGGGGACTCTCTACTTTGGGTATCTTTGCTTTGGGGATTTTGCCCTTTATTAATGCCTCCATTATCATCCAATTGCTCACTGCGGCTCTGCCATCTTTAGAAAATCTCCAGAAAAATGAAGGGGAAGCAGGTCGGCGGAAAATATCACAAATTACCCGCTATGTGACAGTAGTTTGGGCAATTATTCAAAGTGTAGCTTTTTCGGCATTATTCCTCCAACAATTTGCTCTCAACCCAGGTCCAATATTTGTCGCAGAAACTGCGATCGCCCTAACTGCTGGTTCAATGTTCGTTATGTGGGCATCGGAACTGATTACTGAACGGGGGATTGGCAATGGGGCATCTTTGTTGATTTTTGTCAACATTGTGGCTTCTTTACCCAAATCGCTGGGCGATACCATTGACTTGGTGCAAGTTGGTGGACGGGAAATTGTCGGGCGTGTCATTGTCCTTGTACTAGTTTTTATGTTCACAATCGTCGGTATTGTGTTCGTACAGGAAGGAATGCGCCGCATCCCTATTATTTCTGCTCGTCGTCAAGTAGGCAGAAGAGTTTTAGCAGAACAGCGGAGTTATTTGCCCTTACGGCTTAATTCTGGCGGGGTAATGCCAATTATTTTCGCAGCCGCAATCCTGAGTTTGCCACTTTTAGTCGCAAATTTCACTAAAAATCCTGAATTAGCAAACATTGTTAATACCTATTTAAGTCCTGGTGGTTCTGCACCTTGGGTATATGCCCTCGTTTACTTAACTTCCATTGTTTTCTTCAGTTACTTCTATTCTTCGTTGATTCTCAACCCAGTAGACGTGGCTCAGAATTTGAAAAAAATGGGTTCTAGCATTCCCGGTATTCGTCCCGGAAAAGCTACTAGTGAGTATATCGAAAAGGTCACAAACCGACTGACTTTTTTAGGGGCTATCTTTTTAGGTTTAGTGGCAATTATTCCCACAGCCGTAGAAAGTGCCTTAAAAGTTCCCACATTTAAAGGTTTGGGTGCGACATCTTTGTTGATTTTAGTTGGTGTGGCAATTGATACGGCTAAACAAATCCAAACTTACGTTATCTCTCAGCGATATGAAGGAATGGTGAAACAATAGTGACGCGATTAATCTTCTTGGGACCACCGGGTGCTGGTAAAGGAACTCAAGCTCAAACCTTGGCTGCATTTTTGCAGATTCCCCATATTTCTACAGGTGACATTTTACGCCAAGCTATTCAAGACAAAACAAATTTGGGCATACAAGCCCAAAGTTTTATGGATAAAGGCGAATTAGTCCCCGACAAATTAGTAGAAGATATGGTTGAAGAACGCCTGAAACAACCAGATGCTAAAACAGGTTGGATTTTAGATGGCTTTCCTCGTAAAGTTACACAAGCAGAGTTTCTAGTAGCATTACTCACAAGTCTAGGACAGGGTGGTGAAAAAGTAGTCAATCTGGATGCACCAGATGAAACTGTTATTACCCGGTTACTAGGACGCGGACGAAAAGATGATACTGAAGAAGTAATTCGTCGGCGCTTGGAGGTTTACCGTGATGACACTGCACCCTTAATTAACTATTACAGCGATCGCCAAAAACTCCTCACAGTCAACGGTAATCAGTCCCAAGAAGAAGTTTTTACCGATTTGAAAAATATCATAGCTGCGTGAACTACTCCACCCTAAGACGGACGGAGCTTCCCAATTCATCGGGAATAGCCTCTTTGAACTTCGTAGTTCTATTGGTCTAACATTCCCTCCAAGGGCAGGAGTCCTGATTCCCAAGACCCAAATCTTTCTCTAGCAACACTTACCTATCAGCTTGGTTTTCGCTTACGGCATTGGTGGTCAAGATACTCAAGATCCTACCAGAAAATCCTGGGGATTCGTCATCCATCCAAAATTTGTTTTTACTTGAGTTTTAAATCAATTCCAGATGCAATCCTCATCCCCTGCTCACAATCCCCACCTTATGAGTACATTGAAGGCGGGGACTTCCGCAAATCGTTTAAACTGTTGATATATTTCTCCAATTATGTTCTTAATGCCCATGAAAGTGGACAAGGACAACAGGAGATTATTGAGTTGAGGAAAAAACTTGTCTAAGCAAGATTTAATTGAAATGGAAGGGACAGTCACCGAGTCGTTGCCTAATGCGATGTTTCGTGTTGACTTAGACAACGGCTTTAATGTCCTAGCACACATTTCTGGGAAAATTCGCCGTAATTACATCAAGATTTTACCTGGCGATCGCGTCAAAGTTGAATTAACACCTTACGACTTAACCAAAGGTAGAATCACCTATCGCCTGCGGAAGAAATAAATCAATAACAGAGAATCTTACCATACATAAATCAACTGGTCTTTTTCTAGTTACATAACTGAAATATTTCTTCTAGAAATGCTATAATTTACTATTTGGAGTCAATTTTAAAAGGCATGAAAGTCAGAGCCTCAGTTAAGAAAATTTGCGAAAAGTGCAGCGTGATCAAGCGTCGTGGTCGCGTGATGGTGATTTGTGAAAATCCCAAACACAAACAACGCCAAGGATAGAAACTATCTATCAAAGCAAAGTTAAAACCGCGACAATTAAATGACTAATTCAAGCGATCGCACTTTGCTAACTGCAACTACGAAAACAATAGGGAGAGATTCATTGTGGCACGGATTTCCGGAGTAGACCTTCCCCGCGATAAGCGTATTGAAATCGGTCTAACATACATTTACGGAATTGGCTTAACTAGATCACATCAAATTCTCGCAGCGACTGGTGTTAACCCAGATACCCGCGTCAAAGAACTGTCCGATGCTGATGTGGCAGCCCTCAGAGGAGAAATCGAAAGCAACTATCAAGTTGAAGGAGATTTACGCCGTTTAGAAGGACTAAATATTAAGCGTTTAGTTGATATTGGCTGTTACAGAGGTCGGAGACACCGCATGGGCTTACCAGTGCGTGGACAAAGAACCCGTACCAACGCTAGAACCAGACGTGGTAGAAGACAGACAGTGGCTGGTAAGAAGAAAGCCCCTGGTAAATAATTTCTCTAAACTTGCTGCAATTGGCAAGTTGTACCTTAAATTCACTAAAGAAATATGGCCAGACAACCAACAAAAAAATCCGGGAGCAAAAAGCAGAAACGGAACGTACCCAATGGGGTTGCCTACATTCAGTCTACCTTCAACAATAGCATTGTCACAATTACCGATCAAAATGGAGATGTTATCTCCTGGGCAAGTGCTGGTTCTAGTGGATTTAAAGGGGCAAAAAAGGGAACACCCTTTGCCGCACAAACCGCTGCTGAAAGCGCAGCTAGACGAGCCACAGACCAAGGAATGCGGCAAATCGAAGTTATGGTGAGTGGTCCTGGTGCAGGTAGAGAAACCGCGATTCGAGCGCTTCAAGGTGCAGGATTAGAAATTACACTCATTCGGGATATTACCCCAATTCCCCACAACGGTTGCCGTCCACCCAAGCGCCGTCGAGTTTAAGCTTTTCTCATCTAACAGTTAACTGTCAACTTTTGACTGTTGACTGTTGACTTTTGACTTTTGAATTTTGACTTTACGAAGTGAGGGAGGCTACTCCGTGGCGCAGTTTCAAATTGAATGTGTAGAGTCTAATGCTGAGGAAAGTCGGAGCTATTACAGTAAGTTCGTTCTAGAACCCCTAGATCGCGGTCAAGGGACAACTGTTGGCAACGCGTTGCGGCGGGTTCTACTTTCTAACTTAGAAGGAACATCAGTGACAGCAGTGAGAATTGCTGGTGTCAGTCATGAGTTTGCGACAGTTCCAGGGGTAAGGGAAGACGTACTGGAAATGCTCATGCGAATGAAGGATGTCATTCTCAAGAGTTATTCTTCTCAACCCCAAATTGGTCGGTTACTCGTTAACGGACCGGCAACAGTAACTGTGGCACATTTCGATTTACCTAGTGAAGTAGAAGTGATTGACCCGACCCAGTATATCGCCACCATCGCCGAGGGTGGAAAACTGGAAATGGAATTTCGGATTGAGCGAGGCAAAGGCTACCGGACTGTAGAACGAGGCAGAGAAGAAGCCACATCTTTGGATTTTCTCCAAATTGACTCAGTGTTTATGCCCGTACGAAAGGTCAACTATAGTGTTGAAGAAACTCGTGACGATGGCTTTTTGAAAGATAGACTTCTTTTGGAAGTATGGACTAATGGTAGTATTTCTCCTCAAGAAGCACTATCATCTGCTGCTGGAATTTTGGTAGATTTATTTAACCCATTAAAAGATATCTCCTTAGAACCAACAGACACAGGTTCAGATATCCCCGATGATCCTACCGCACAAATTCCCATTGAAGAGTTACAGTTATCTGTTAGAGCTTATAACTGTCTAAAACGCGCCCAAGTAAATTCCGTAGCCGACTTATTGGATTACACCCAAGAAGACCTTTTAGAAATCAAAAACTTTGG
The DNA here is from genome assembly GCF_015207865.1 of Dolichospermum sp. LEGE 00246. Taxonomy (NCBI): domain Bacteria; kingdom Bacillati; phylum Cyanobacteriota; class Cyanophyceae; order Nostocales; family Aphanizomenonaceae; genus Dolichospermum; species Dolichospermum sp. LEGE 00246. The sequence continues at coordinate 15,326 of NZ_JADEWA010000006.1, read as the reverse complement.
TCAAAAGTCAGCGGAAGAAGTAGTGGAAGCTTTACAGCGTCGCTTAGGTATTACTTTACCTCAAGAAAGAAGCTCTAAGCCTAGCTAAATCAAAACCCAATAAATGAAACTTCATTAGTGCATTGTTATGCGTCATCGTTGCCGAGTCAAACAACTTAGTAAACCAGCGGATCAACGTCGCGCTCTTCTCAGAGCTTTGACAACAGAGTTGGTACGTCATGGTCGAATTACTACAACTTTAATCAGAGCTAAAGTTGTCCGCAGTGAAGTAGATAAAATGATTACCCTAGCTAAGGATGGCTCTTTAGCATCTCGTCGGAAAGCACTAGGTTATATCTACGACAAAACCCTGGTTCATGCACTATTCGAGCAAGCTCCTACTCGGTATGCTAACCGTCAAGGTGGTTATACTCGCATTTTGCATACCGTCCCCCGTCGCGGTGATCATGCTGAAATGGCGATTATTGAACTAGTTTAAAGTTATTGGTTATTAGTCATTGGTCATTGGTAAATCGCAAAGAAAAACCACTGACAACTGACAACTGACCACTGACCACTGACTAAATTATGTTAGAAAGCCGCCAGCAAAATCAGACTCAGCGAGTAGCCTTAGTCATTCAGTATATAGGTACTCATTTTCACGGCTGGCAAAGACAAAAAGGACAGCGAACTGTTCAAGAAGAGATAGAAACAGCTATAGCCACTGTGCTAGGGTATCATGTGACACTACACGGAGCAGGTCGAACTGATTCTGGAGTCCATGCTGCCGCTCAAGTAGCTCATTTTCAAGCCGCAAGTTTAATTCCTGCTCATAGGTGGGCAAAAGTTCTCAATGGCTACTTGCCCCCAGGTATATTAATTAGGGCATCAGCAGGTGTAAGTGAAAGTTGGCACGCTCGTTTTAGCGCGATTTACCGACGATATCGCTACACTATCTACACTGAGGAGTTACCGAATTTATTCGTACAACCTTTCAGTTGGCATTATTATTATGCCCCTTTAGATGAAGCCTTAATTACGTCTGCCTTAAAACCACTGCTGGGAAAACACCATTTATCTGCTTTTGAACGGGCTGGGTCAGCGCGATCGCATTCCTGGGTAGAAGTGCAAGCAGTAGAATGTCGTAGGAGTGGATCATTTATCCATATTGAAATTCAGGCTGATGGATTTTTATATGGCATGGTGCGGCTGTTGATAGGAATGGTAGTACAAGTAGGTTCTGGTCAGCGGACTCTAGATGACTTCACTGATATCTGGCAACAGGAACGTCGGGAAGAAGTGAAATATTCTGCACCTGCTCACGGGTTATGCTTGTTGAGAGTCGGTTATCCCGATTTTCCCTTTCCGCCAAAAATTTGGTATGACACCCAACCATACCTAGTCATGAATAATCAATGTCTAAACTATGATTTTCATGATTTGTGTGATTAAGATGATTAAGCTATCGCCTTGAATTTTGACAAGGCACTGACAAAGGACAAACAAAATGAGTAGTAAAACCTACCTTCCCCCTCAAGCATCTCTTGAGCGTGATTGGTACTTAGTAGACGCGACAGATAAACGTCTGGGTCGTCTGGCGAGCGAAGTCGCTATGATCCTCAGAGGTAAAAGAAAAGCTGAATATACTCCCCATTTAGATACAGGGGATTTTGTGATTATTATCAATGCTGAGAAAGTGGCAGTTACAGGTAAAAAGCGCACTCAAAAGCTTTACCGTCGCCATTCTGGTCGTCCCGGTGGTATGAAAACCGAAACTTTCGCCAAGTTACAACAGCGATTACCAGAAAGAATTCTCGAACACGCTATTAAAGGTATGTTACCTAAAAATAGTTTGGGTAAACAGTTATTTACCAAACTGAAAGTGTATGCAGGCCCAACTCATCCTCATGCAGCACAACAACCCAAAGAAATCACAATTAGTACAATTCCTGGAGAAAACTAATGCAGGTAGCAGAAATTACTAGCGGACGTGCTGTTTATTGGGGTACTGGTCGTCGGAAAGCCTCTGTCGCTAGAGTTCGTCTAGTTCCCGGTGAAGGGAAAATGACTGTTAACGGTAAAGATGGAGATTTGTATTTCCAATTCAATCCTAACTACTTAGGCGCGATTAAAGCACCTTTGGAAACCTTGGGATTGGAAAGCGAGTATGACATCGTGGTGAAAGCTGAAGGTGGTGGCTTAACCGGACAAGCAGATTCTATTCGTTTAGGAGTTGCTCGTGCTTTATGTCAACTTGACCCAGATAACCGTTCACCTTTGAAAACTGAAGGCTATTTAACTCGTGACCCACGAGCTAAAGAACGGAAGAAATACGGTTTACACAAAGCTCGTAAAGCACCTCAATACTCGAAACGTTAAGATAGGAGTCAGGAGTCAGGAGTTCAGAATTCAGGAGTATGGCTAACGCCACCCTATGCCTTCAGCACAGTACGTGAAAGCTATCAGAATTCAGGAGTTCAGAAGGAAGAGGGAAAAACTTTTTACCCAGTATCCAATCTCCAGTTCCCTATTCTCAGTTCTAAATTTATATAGATTCCCCACAAAAAAACAATGGCTAAACCTGATATTCATCCCAAATGGTATCCAGATGCTAAAGTCTACTGTAATGGTCAAGTAGTTATGACCATTGGTGCTACTAAGCCCGAACTCCACGTAGATGTTTGGTCTGGAAATCACCCTTTCTACACTGGTACTCAGAAAATGATTGATACGGAAGGTCGTGTAGAACGCTTCCTGCGTAAATATGGTATGTCCAGCACTCAAACTGGCGACGATAATCAAAAGTAGCTGGTTGGCTGTAGCTGTTGATAGTGTGGCGGAAGCCACAGACGACCCTGCATAGTGCTGGGTCGCTTGTCATTTAATGCTTGAGCCAACTTGTTATTTTTTAGGAGCATTTATAGTCATCATGGCAGAATCATACTTACTGGAGAAACTTAAATCTGTTGAACAAACTTTTCATGAATTAACACGCCGTTTAGCCGATCCTGATACTGCTAGTAATCCTGATGAGTATCAAAAAATTGCTAAGTCTCGTTCTTCTTTGGAAGAGGTAGTTAATACCTATGAAACTTGGAAAACAGTCCAGGATGAATTGGTAGGGGCGCGTCAGATCCTCAAAGAGTCCAATAGCGATCTAGAGTTGCATCAAATGGCAGCAATGGAAGTTAGTGAACTGGAAGAAAAGCTAGGATATTTGGAAAGCCGCTTAAAGGTGTTGCTGCTACCCCGTGACCCCAACGATGATAAAAACATTATGTTGGAAATCCGCGCTGGTACTGGTGGTGATGAAGCTAGTATCTGGGCTGGGGATTTACTGCGGATGTATTCCCGCTATGCTGATGTCCAAGGTTGGAAGGTGAAGCTGGTCAGCGAGTCCTTGGGGGAAATGGGCGGGTTTAAAGAAGTAATTCTAGAAATTCAAGGTGATAGTGTTTATAGTAAGCTGAAGTTTGAATCAGGTGTACATCGTGTTCAGCGTGTACCAGCAACGGAATCGGGAGGAAGGGTTCACACTTCGACTGCGACTATAGCGATTATGCCAGAAGTGGATGAAGTGGAAATCCACATTGACCCGAAAGATATTGAAATGAGTACGGCGCGTTCTGGTGGTGCGGGTGGACAAAACGTGAATAAGGTGGAAACAGCCGCTGATTTGTTCCACAAACCTACGGGGATTCGGATTTTCTGTACTGAAGAACGGAGTCAGTTGCAGAATAAGGAACGGGCGATGCAAATTCTCCGGGCTAAGTTGTATGAGTTGAAATTGCGAGAACAACAAGATGCTGTGACTTCCATGCGGCGATCGCAGGTGGGTACGGGTTCTCGTTCGGAAAAAATTCGCACTTACAATTATAAAGATAGCCGGGTGACTGACCACCGTTTAGGTCAAAATTTTACCCTTAACCCTGTTTTGGAAGGTGATATAGAGACGGTGATTCAATCTTGTATATCTCAAGATCAACAAGAACGGTTAGCAGAACTAGCGGCTTCTGGTTCTAGTAGCTAATTAACTTCATTAATATCTTAGAAAACCGCTTGTTGTTATTTTTTGCACTTACAGGCGGTTTTCTTATGGGAATGGGAAGGATTGATTGCTTTTACTCCTCATTTTCATTAACCAAGTAGTATTGACCTTGATTTACACGATAAACTTCTGATTTATTTTCCCCGTCGTCATAAAACCGCACTTCAATTCCCACAGCTTGAGAAATCCAATTTGCGTTATTGAAATATTGTTGAACTGAAAAACCTTCTGCTGGATAGGTGCGACACCAAGCAGGCCAAACCTCTGGTTTCCAAATATAGCCTTCGGCTTTGAGCAAGTCTTTAATTGCAATAGTACCGTTGCTACCTTTACCATCCTGATTACCAATTTTAACAGTAATGTACCGTATAGTCCCCACACCAATAAAAGTTTGATAATCTGACCAATTTAATACAGAAATTTTTGTTCTGCTGTTTAATTCGTCAAGAAAAGGTGATGAATTTTTACTTTCTGTGATAATAAATAAAGTTTCAACTGCACGAGTTAAAGCCACATAAAATAAACGTCTTTCTTCATTTACTACAGACTCAATGCTATCACCAAAGACACGGGTAAACATTAAATCAGGATGTATCAAGGGATAACAACGAGGAATAGCATCAAGTATTATAACTACATCTTTTTGAAGACCTTTATATTTGTGTGCAGTTGATATAGTTACTAATTTTCTTGATTCTTCAGGAAGGTATGAATGCACTAATTCTAAAAAACTATCAAGTGTACTATTTTTATATTTACTCTTTTGATTTTGATAATTCACATACCAAAGTAAACTATTTTTTCGACTGAGTAATACTACTTTTTTACCTTCTTTAACAGTCTTGTTAATTAGACGTAAAATAGCAGGTGTTATATTGTCTCCAGGATAATTTTCTTGCTCTGTGGGAGTTGCTTCAAAGCTAGACATATCAGCAATATTTACTATTCCTGGCATGGTTTTATCAGCGCGAGCAGGAGTACCCAAACCTTGCATTAACTTATTACCAATATCAACAATAGAAATAGCTGAACGGTAATTTGTAGCTATATTTAATTTATGTGATGGCTGGAAGAATTGGTGAAAATCCTGATAAAATCGGAGGTCAGAACCAGCGAAACCATTAATTGCTTGCCAGTCATCACCAACGCAGAAAAATAGTGCTTGAGGATTTTGCTTTCTGATGGCTTCTATTAGATTATAGAATAGTTCCGAAAAGTCTTGATATTCATCAATCATGATGTATCTGAGACTTTTTAAATCACCAGTTCCTAATCTACGGCGAAATATAGTTTGTCCTGATGCAAGTACCTCTACAGCTTTTTGCATTAGTCCATCAAAATCTTCTTCACCTCTATCCTCAAGACATCTTAAATAGGATTTATAAAATCTATATGCTAAATTCAAAAATTGTTCTTCAATCTTACTCACACATTCGTGTTTAGAAATAATTTTTCTTAACTCTTCTGAAGTTAAAGAAAGTTTACGGCATCGTTGAATAAATCCTTTTACTACTGTCGTAAATCTATCTATTGATCTATCTTTTATCCTTGACCAAATTGTTTCTTCACTCAGTCGGTTACATTGAATACCTAAATTTTCTAACTTATCCTTGAGTAATTCACAAAAAACTTCTGCTCCTTGATCTTTAAGAGGTCTTGGTGATAATGCTATTAACTGCCAGTTGGGACGATTTGCCCAATACTCTCGCTTTTCATGGGACATATCATCATAATCTGGATCTCCTTCTAGTCCAAAATATTCAATAACTATTCCCTGTTTTTCTCCAGTCAATATTGTAAAATCAGGACGGTAATTTATGCCATTCCACCAAAAGTTACGCTCATATTTGTATTTAATATTATGTTCAAATAAAAAGTTAGCAATTAGTTTTTCACCAAAAGATTTATAGTAGTTACCATCAATTCCTTCTCTTGGTAATGAGCGACGATAACGAAGGATTTCTTCTGGAGTTTTATCATACCCACCTGAAATTATGCGCTCCCAGTCTTCATGAAATGCTGCCATCATCAAATCGCGTATTTTTGCATAAAATATTGTGTCGCGTAAGTAATCATCAATTACAATCTGTAAAGCGCGGCTTTGGTTCTGTTCTCCATCTGGTTCATCAAAAAGAATATTTTCGGGATGAACTAAGGCATAAGCTAAGGCATGGAAAGTCATTGCATGGGGAACAGAATTTTGTAATTGTAACTTTAGACGTTCTCGTATTTCTTCTGCTGCTTTGCGATTGAAGGCTAAAAGTAACATTTCTCCTGGTGCAATACCACAATGTTTCTGTAAAAATATTGCTCGGTTGACTAAAGTTGAGGTTTTTCCGCTTCCTGCTCTAGCTATTACTTGTATATGACTTTCAAGAGTGCCAATTGCTGCTGCTTGTTCAAGATCAGGAGAAGAGTTTAAATTCGTTTTTACCCAATCTTGTATGTAATTAAATTTTTCCGATTGGTACTCTTGCAATGATACGTATTCAGCACAATGAAGTTGGTAAAAATTATCAGCATTAAGAAAATTGTTTTCAAATTTGTCTTTTATGTTTTGTAGTAAAGATAGTTTTTTGGCAATCCTTCTTTCAATTTCTAATCTTTGAGCCTCTCGTCTTTCATCTTCCCGTTTTTGTGCTTCCAGTCTTTGAGCATTTCTTCTTTCAATTTCTAATCTTTGAGCCTCTCGTCTTTCATCTTCCCGTTTTTGTGCTTCCAGTCTTTGAGCATTTCTTCTTTCAATTTCTAATCTTTGAGCCTCTCGTCTTTCATCTTCCCGTTTTTGTGCTTCCAATTTCTCAGCTTCACACCTTTTTTTATTTTCTTGTTCTATTTGCTCTATTAATGCAAGTCTTTTTTCCAAAGAAAGGGGTAATTCCAAAGAAAGAGGTGGTTCTAAAGCATTAAATTCTCTAATAAATCTATTTTTTTCATACCTAAAAGTATAATTACCAACATAATTATAGGCAGACTGACTCCAAACAGGGTAGCTTACCCCAATCTCTAGAATCGTACTGTTTAGTGAGCTATCATCTTTTAATAAAAATGAGACTCTTCCTTTTCCTCGAACAATGTGGATAACTTCCCTTCCCAAAAGTATTTCCCAGAGGTCATCATTATCACCAATAACCTCTGCAAACTTTTTAACAGTATTAATCTGTGAACTGCTATCCATAAGCGACCCTAAACAAAAATAAGCTACCTTCTAAAAAATAGCTTTGAATATTACCGATGATATTTAAAATTAGATTTTTCAGTTAATTAATTTTGTTGTTTCTTGGAAAGATCATATAAAAATATTATCTCATCAACTACCTCTTCAAGTTTATCCTTACCGGTCGCTGTATCTAAACTGTTTAAAAGTTGTGCAACTTTTTTAACCTGTTCTCTTATGTCTTCTGGAGTAGATTCTCCAATTTTCGGAACATTTAACTCAGCGCAAACAGTTTCCATGCTCTTAGACGCAACAAGTAAGCGTTCATAAAGAGAACCTTCTTCCTTTATTAAACTATCAAGACTATTTATTACTGCTTCCAATACACGATTTCTCATATAGTCACCCATGAAATATACATATTAATCCATGATACATACTCATTAAGTGTAAGTCAACTTTCTGGCAAAATTTTTCCTGGTTAATCGGAGGTGTTTGTAAATAAATCAGATTCCCCTATCACTACAATTTTTATCCTATCCTGTTATTTTTATCCCTGCTCGAAATTCCCGCAGCGCTTGAGCATGATTTTCTATATTAACACAACGCATCAATAAATCTACATCTAAACTCGGTAAAAGTTGCGATTTACTAACAGCTTCATATCCCTCATTTCCTAAACTATAAAACAATAATTCATCATTCATCCAAAACCAAACTTCAGGAATTTGTAACCGTTTGTATGCTTCCAGTTTATTAATTCCTCCACTACTAACAACTACCTCAATTACTAAATCAGGATGTTTGCTATTTGGTCCTAATTCATAAGATTCATCACCTTCTTTTTTAACCTTTTCAAATTCATTTTCTAGGGTGACAGAACCAGTCGGAGTAAAATCTAATTCCAAAAATTCCAAATAAATCTCTACTAAAGAAGCAATACGTTTTTTGACAGTTTCGTGTTTTTTTCCTGGCATTTTCCGAATCTCCAAGACTCCATCTAAAAAAGACAACCTTAACCCTGGACGATCAATTAGCTGTTCAACAGCTTTAAATTCTCTCCAGGTTAAGTCGCTAATTAAAATTGGTTCTGCTTCTCGTTCAATGAGTGTAGTTATCATAATTTAAACCCAAATTTAGAGATTGAATTTTGCTCAACGCGAGATAATATAAAAACAGAGTCTCATGAAAAACATCATGGAAGCATAGAAACTCAAAGGAAAAATTGATTCATCTGGTAACTTGCTAATTAACGAACTCGTGAATTTACCTCCCGGAGATGATGATGGAAGTTGTCTGGAGTAGTGGTCTAACTCATTTAATATCAGCCTTAAGGACTAAATACCTTAAACCACTTATTTAAAACTGTATTGATTGTTTGTTTAATTTGGTGGTTACGATTCCATCTTTGAAAGGCGATTTCGTAATCTTCACCTTTGGTTTGAAAGGTATTCCAAATATCTAAGGATATGGCTAATCCGCAAGCTAGTAAGATATAAAGTGACCAAGAAATACCGCCACTAATTAAATCCATACCTATGAAAAAAATATTTATGATTGCGTAATTTCCCAGACGTTTTTTAAATTTACTTTGGCGATAAAGATTAAAAGCTTTACGCTGTTCAACTTCGTTTTGTTTACCTAACCAATCCCGTTCCGCTTGTTGGAGGATATCGGGTGATATTTGTAACTCTGTGGCAATTTCCAGGATTTGCTGATAGGAAAATTCTTGATCGTTATCGTCTACTTGACGAGCGATCGCTAATTGCAGAATTTGCTGTACATCCTCTTGGCTGTAAGAACGCAGGCTGTTAGGGTGAAACGTCGTCATAATTGTTGCTCAAATAATAGTTTTAATAGAAAAATGCACTACCATCAGCAATACAGCACTTTCTAATGTTATGAGGTACAGTTTTTTATCCCCAAACCCGTAGGGGCGCAGGGCTTGCGCCCTCCATTGTATTTCATTAGAGCGAAAATTGCTGTATTTACACCACTTCTAGATTAGCAAATATAAATCAATCTGGTGTTCAATTAGTTATGGTTGGGAAAAAGATATATGGTGGTTATTAGCAGTCCGATGAGGAGAGGGTGCAGGCCTTGCACCCCTACGGATTTTCAATCAGATGTGAAATTGATCCGCAATATCACAGGTTTATTGGGTGGTATTGCCTTGTGGAAAGATTAGGTAAGATATAAAAAGCGATTGTCTGAATCAGGATTAAAGGCGATCGCCTATTAAATTACCAAGAAGTCAAAAAATTCCATCCTTCTTTTTCGTCTCCTTCCTCTTCTTCTTTTGGAGTATTGGCATTTTCTCCTTGAAGTACATGATCGTATTCTCTTGAATCAACCCATTTTAATAATTCACCAGTTCGCATTACTAACCAAGAAAGACTAGATTCCGAATAACTTAATATTTTCGTGACTTGATCTAGATTATCAACACTACTAGATGCAAACTCGCGGGATTGAATCAGGAAATCTTCGATCACATTAGGAGTTAAATACTCTTCTGGTAAACCTGCAAGTTTCATCAGTGCGGTAGTTGCAATATTAATATCTTGACAAGCTAATAAACCAGCCCGGTCAGCAGTGAACTTTGCCATCATTACCCAATTATATAATGCTAATTCTACACCACCAGCTATCAATCCTCCTAATCCTAATGTGGTACTGCTTAACCACATTTTCAACGCCGGCATGACAATTGATATTTGATGATAAATCATATGTTGACTTTTAATTCGAGCAATTTCGTATCCAAAAATAAACAGTAATTCATCATAATTCAACCATTCCATTGCTTCAATATTGATACCAATAATAGGTTTTTCTACGCCAATAATATAGGTTTGAATATGCCCTGTCCCTCGAAACAAATACAATTCAGGAATAGTTGTCACATCAAGAATTTGGCAAGCTTCTAATAATGGTTGATACAATTGGGGAAAATTCCGGGGTGTGACTCTGATTTCACTAGCAATACTTTGTAATCTCAGTAAACGATCAATACCATATTCGTTGACTTTTTTGAGCAAAGGAGAGATACCGGGCATACTTTGTAAAGAAGCTAAAGCTTTGCGATCAAATGGGTGTTCGTAAGTTTTTGAACTTAGTCCAGTTAATATTTTTTTCGTCATGGTTAGTGAATTTGGTAAATACAATTAAATTATATTTTTTGGATCTCCTACAGAAGATAAATATATTTACATATAGCTATTCTTCAATTAACCAACCGCGCTGTATACCTTGTTCAATTCCTCCAACCCAGTCCATTGTTAAATGCTTCCGCACTTTATAAAATAAATGTTGAACTACAGTTGGATTAAGCGGATTTTTTACATAATTTTCTTCGTACCTAAATTCTCTATCAGTATTTTTCTGCTGACGTAGTACATATATTTGGTCAATTTTATATTTTCGTAGATTAACATCACTCGTCAACTTTATCCATTCCATTAATACAATATACAAACTATTGGGATTTCTTGCCTTTAAATCTTCTGCTGATCGTGATGAGCTTTCGAGCATAGTTTTATCAAGATATGTTTTACATTCAATTGCAATAACTGGAATATCGAAAATATGTGTTTCTGTATTACCTGTAACTGTAACTTCTGAATAATTCTCTGGTTCTTCTGTTACCACTGTTAGTATTTCACCACTATCTTCTTTTTCCTCTGGTGGAGTAACTGCTTCAAATGATGCTTGAATAGTTGCACCAATTACAAAGTCATGGTCTTTTTTTTCAATACGAGCATAGGGACGTTTCAACATCTCAGAATATTTTGGAGGTACAAAGAAAATATCTTTAAAAGTATGTGATTTACCAATAAGTGCATTTTCTCCAAAGTCTTTAGCTAAATCTCTAAATAAATAATAAAGAAATTCTTCTAATATACTAGAATGGAGATTAGAACGAGAGTCAAACTTCTCTGCATAATGTTGTTGGTCTAAAAAGTCTTTATACGCAGTAAAAAGTTCTACTCGCTTAGAAATTATTTCATCATCATTATCAGTCTTTATTGATGTTGGTCCAATTAATTGAACATTATCTAAGTGCCATTTATCATACTTAATTCTAATTTCTTGAAGATATTTTCTACTTTCAATATCTCTGTATTTTTTACGATGCTTCTCCTTTTGTTCCAGATTTGAACCGTGAACTAAAGGGTTTCTATCAGTTGTGGGCATAACTCTAATTTTTGTTGAAGATGAACTGCAATTGCTTTAGCAAGAAGGGGTGGGACTGCGTTACCTACCTGATTATACTGGCAAAGAAACTTCTCATTAAATCTATTTTCCCGTTGCAATAACTTATGAGATACAACGGTTTTTTTCCCAGAAAAACGATAATTGTCTGGAAAAGACTGAACACGCGCACCTTCACGGGCTGTTAAATTACGATGCTGGAAAGGGTGAACAAAATTTGCATAAAAAGAAGCTGCTATAGTGTGGGCTGGTTTATAGGGATTTAATCGTCGGTTATTCTGATCATAAATTTTATCAGATAATTCACCATTTCCACTTCGGCGTTTAGCACCATATTCCTTTGCTACGTCTGAACTAGATTCACCCCATTTGATTTGTTTAAAACGTTCTACAAGCCTGTTAGAATGTTCCATTGCTACATGGTTGTAAAGGATTTTACTATCATTTCTTATCCACTTCTGATAAGAGTTTTGAGCTTCTAATATGTAAGGTTGTTCTTCTTTCCCTTCACGCGCGTTAAGTGCCGGTAAATCTGATATGGCATCCCATAAACTAATAGCAGGAGGTAGATGTATTCCTTCAAGTGATAATTGTCCGGTATTAATATTTAGTAAATCTAAAGAATGTGTTTTTGGAGGAATACCTAAATTTTTACCAATTTTATTTCCAACAATAAAAACACGTTCTCTAATTTGTGGTACACCATATTCAGCAGAATTAAGTAACCATATTTCTACAAAATAGCCGATGTTTTCAAAGGTTTTCTTGATAATATCTATTACTTTTATCCCTTCAACATTTTTACGCGATAGTAAACCTTTGACATTCTCTATGACAAATGCTTTAGGTTGAAGAAAACTTATCCACTGAGCAAAGTTAATAAATAAAGTATTTCTAGGATCATTGGGATCTTTCTGGGCAGGTCCTGCAATACTAAAACCTTGGCAGGGTGGACCTCCTATAATAATGTCAGGATGGAAAAAACAGATTTCTTTAACAAGACTTGCAGTATTGATTTCACGAATATCATTTTGAATTACTGTCATTTGAGGGTGATTGTAGCGTAGCGTATCGCACGCCCAAGCATCAATTTCAACAGAGAGAGGAACGGAAAAACCTGCTATCTCAAAGCCTAAAGCAAGGCCTCCAGCACCAGCAAATAAATCAATAGCAATGGGTTTTTTCATTTTGATCAAAATTAACTCAAATAATTGATATCTTAACTTGTACAAAGCTATTCAATTTTTTCAATAAGGAATGTACGTTAGGAAAACTGTTGAGCATAATACCGCGCATATCTTCCTTCTAATCCTAACAATTCCTCATGATTTCCTGATTCGACAATTTGCCCTTTTTCTAACACCAAAATGCGATCGCACTTCCTGACAGTTGACAATCTATGGGCAATAATTAATACAGTGCGTTTTTTCATCAATCTCTCCAAAGCCTCTTGTACCAAAGCTTCTGATTCCGAATCTAAAGCAGATGTGGCTTCATCAAGTATCAATATTTGCGGGTTAAGAAGAACTGCACGAGCGATCGCAATTCGCTGTCTTTGTCCCCCTGATAAATTCACACCTCGCTCTCCTACCCAAGTATGATAACCTTCCGGTAATTGCTGAATAAATTGATGAGCATTGGCGATTTTAGCCGCTGATTCCACTGCTTGAATATCAAAAATATTTTGTCCAAAAGCGATATTTTGGGCAATAGTTCCCGAAAACATAATCGTTTCTTGGGGAACAATCCCAATTTGTTTTCTTAAACTATTTAAAGTCACATCTCGAATATTTACATCATCTATAAAAATTTCCCCAAATTCAGGATCATAGAATCGAGGTAATAGGTTCACAAAAGTAGTTTTCCCAGCACCAGAAGCACCAACAAGGGCAATAGCTTGACCGGGCATGACTAATAGACTAATATTATTTAATACAGGTTCTCCTGATTTATAGGCAAAAGTAATATTGCAATATTCAACTTTACCATTAACAGCAGGAAGGGTAATAGCATTGGGTTTTTCTAATACCGTTGGTTGAATTGCTAATAACTCAAAAACTCGATCAACCGATGCCTCACCTTGTTTAAATTCATTATAGTTATTAGTAGTATGACCAATCGGATCAATTAACAAAGCTGCTGCTGTTAAATAACTAAAAAATTCACCGACTGTTAAATTGCGTTGAGATATTTGCCAAGTTCCTACCATTAACAAAGATAAAGCACTGACAGCTTCTAAAAATCCCACAATGGGAATTTGAATAGCTTTTAATCTTTCTACGGAATATTTGGCTTTAAAACTGCGTTCTGCTTCATAACTAAATCGCTCTATTTCGTATTTTTCCGCAGCAAAAGCCTGAATTAAGCGAATCCCGCTAAAAACTTCCGTTAAAATCGCCGATAAATCAGAGATACGACTTTGACTTTTGAGAGAATATTTCCGTAAACGTTCCCCAAACCAACCAATTAAAATCCCCATAATTGGGGCAACAATTACCGTTGCTAAGGTAAGTTGCCAATTTAAATAAATCATGTAAATGGGAATGGCAATTAACTGTAAAGCACAGGGAGTAAAATCATGAAAAAGCTTATTGATAACTTCTCCAACCCTATCAACATCTTCCGTGAGACGATAGGATAAATCCCCAGCTTTAGCTGTTTCAAAATAGCTGAGATTGAGTTTTTGTAAATGAGTATAAACCTGTTGACGGAGATAAAAAGCGATTCTTAAAGCTGCCTTGGCCATGTATAAATCTTGCACAGACTGAAAAAAGCCGCGCACAAGAAAGATAGCAGCACTGATTCCGGCTAATTGAGTGATCGCTAATACATTACCATCCCCAAAGGGAACTGCCAACTTCCCCGCGACATTAATCAGGGTTAAAGTTGCCAGTACATATCCTAAAATCCCTATAAAACCCTTAGCGATAGTTTCCCACTGGGTGCGGATATAGGGTAAAAGTTGCCAATAATTAGAACGTGTTTTCAAGTTGTAACATCCACAAAAAATATTTTCCTTGTTTGACGCTACCAGTTTTTGGTTTAATTTGGTAATTGGTAATTGGTAATTGGTAATCGGGTTATTAACCTACCTATCTGTCACCCGTCACCTTCCCCTACCTTCCTAACCAACTCTTAATTACATCAAGTAGACTAGAACCACCCCACATCAAAGCAAACAGAATTGAGGTAGTTAAAATTGCTCCCATTACACACAGGACTAAACCACCTAAACTAATAGCACCATCATCTTCTGATAAACCAAAGGCTGTAACAAAAATCCCCATTGCGGGTAAAGTGTTAGTTCCCGGTATGGGAATCATCATCGAAATAGCCATCAGAGCGATCGCACTACCAATAGTGATTCTACCTGGTAATGTGGTGCAAATATAAGATAGACGCGGACGAGCAATGGCTTCAATTCTTCGTAACCAAGGCAGTCCCGCTTTCAAAAATCCCTGAACTGTAGTCAGTTGCAGAGGATAATTAAGCATCTTCTCAGGTAGCCAAGGGATTTTCGCACCTGCAATTAACTGCATAGCCAACAAAAAAATCAGCACCCCAAAAGGAGTTGAGTACCCAGGTGCAGGAACTGGTAAAGCTGACGGTAGAGACAAAATCACCAGCAAAAACCCAAAAATTCTTTCTTGAGCTAATAATAAAATATCTACTAAAGTTACCTTTTCCGGTCTTTCCTCTTCAAAAAAATAGCGTTGTAATTCGTTAGATAGTTTAGCCATTACATTATGTTGTCAAAAATTATTACAAGTGAGTTGAAGTTATCCGTCAAAAAAGCCAATCAATAAACCAGATTCAGCAAACATAATTCCCCATACTCCAAAGTAACCCAGCGATTTCATTGATTCTGGTAAATTAAACCGCATAAAATCCAATTTGCTTAAGAAGTTGCATTTCACATTTTAGCGC
>NZ_JADEWA010000073.1:0-16362 GCF_015207865.1 Dolichospermum sp. LEGE 00246 | reverse complement strand
ATTTATAGGAGTCTTCTATAAATAATAAAAATTGTCCCCAAGGATTTTTTTCTAGCATTTCTAAAGCAAATGCTTCCTTTAAAGAGATATCTTTTTTTTGTAGACGAGGACGAGCTAGTACAGAATCTTTCTGAGGCTTGATGATTGGTTTGAGAGTGTGGTTATCCATCAAATTTACTATCAATTTAACTGCTTGATGTAATAAATAATATGTCATTTAACATAATAATTGCATCCAAGCGTAGTTGTAAAGGTGTTACCTGTTTATTTTTCCTAAATTTTGTTGCTACAGGACTTTTTAGCACGGGAAAGCGATACTTTTCGCCATTATAGATATCATTAGGTAGTTCAAAGATGGGCGTTGCTGATTCAGAATATGATTTTACCTCACGTAGAGGCGCAGAGTCACAGAGAGTAAGAGTTTGAAATCATTGATTTTTCAATTTTATACTTCAGTTCAGCAACGCCAATATTCTTATTTGATATCCAGTATTAAGATTTATTGATTTCTACAATCATTTCTCCTTGGCGTAATTTTTCCAACGCATCATGTAAAGTGAAATTCAGAAGTTGACGCAAATTACGATTAGTAACATTTCCACAAGTTAACCAAATAATTTGCGGAGGTGTACCCAAGCGACAAACCAAGTCAACAAAATCACTATCTTTTGTCATAATTATTACATTAGCTATTTTGGCAGCTTCAAAAATATCAATATCTTTAGCATCACGTAAACCAATTTCTTTTAATGAAAATGCTTCGATAGCAAAAGTGTTTGTGATCCAATCTGCTAATGTTGGAGGTAACTGTGCATCAATCCAAATTTTCATGCTGTTAATCTAACAAAATCAGTACGTCTTGCAGCGAATATTAAACAAGCCTGAATATCTTCTAGTTCTAAATCAGGAAAGTCTTCTAAAATTTCATTTACACTGACATTTTCTGCTAACATTTCTAAAATGTCGCTAACTCTAATTCTCATTCCCCGAATGCAAGGACGACCTCCACATTGACCAGGTATTTGTGTGATTCGAGTTAATAGTTCATTCATTGATTTAATTAAAGGTGATAATAAACGATATTTTAGCATAATTCCTGACGCAAACCCAGATAATGACGGTAATCATTTGCCCATTCTATAAATAGGGTATCATCTGATAATATCCCTAGTTTGCGTGCGAATAGGGAAGAACTACAACCAGTGATAATAATCGGAGAAGCGGGAAATAAGAGAACAAAGAATAATAATAAATGGGATAATTTGTGTAATTTCATAGATGATACTCCTGTTATTTGATAATTTGGTAATTGGTTAATTTTTGGTTTGTTTCATAAACCGTCTGGGAATAAATTCCCAGTCTAATAGCCCAAGTCCGTTAAAAGGGACTAAAAAATTCGGCGTTGCTGAATTGAGGTATGAAATTCCCAAATTGAACCTTTAAAACTCAAACCTCAGTGCGTCTTTGCGCCTTTGCGTGAGACTAGAATTCATACCCTTAGGAACGCAAATTTAATAACCTGCAATTCTTATGTAACCTGGAATGCTGCGTTACGCTGTCGCTAACACACCCTACTTTTGCACCTTATTTAATTCACATTCCTTAATCAGCAACGCCAAAAATTCTTCCATTCAGTCGGTTTCAACCGACTTTAGCTTTCAGACAGGGAATTTATTCCCTGGCTTTAAATACCTTGAAAATATCAACAGTACAAGTTAAATTACTACCATAGTGCTTAAATTTCCTCCTGCTTTTACCATTTTTCCGCCCAGTAGATAATTTCTGAAGATGAAACATCAATTGCGACTCCATGACTATTACCATGATTCCACTTTGTACCGGGTTGGCTTTTATCTTCAGCTTTTAATACCAATATTTCATAACTGCTAGGAAAAGTTTCTGTTTCTGAATCGCTAGTATAAAAGAATGTTGTCGGTACGCCGTTGGGTTGGTTACTATGATTATTTGTATTCCCACCCTGGTATTGATGCTGGGAGATTTTTTTGTATTGTTTCAGCAGGTTTTTGATTTTTGTTTGTGGTTCTTTGAGACGAATTTGTAAAGAACTACTTTCGGGTGTGATTCCGGGAGAATAAGCCATTTGTAAAACTTGAGCATCACTAGGAATTTGTCCGGGAAAATGTTGAATTTGTTGAAGATCAGCCCATTTGTGATGACGAATTTCTTGATATTGTGATGTATCAGTAATTGGCTGTAGTTGTTTAGTTTTACTAGTAGCTTTATTAATCAGGAAACCGCCAATAACTAGACCAAAACTACCCAGGGACAGGAGAATTATTGTAGCGAGTTTAACTAAAATAGATTGATTCATTTGGTTGGGTTGCATCTAGCTGGTAGATTAATATCCCAACCTTTAAAACAGTAGTCCTGATAGTTTTAATCTAGCCTGAGTTAGATTGACAGGAAAATTTTGATTTGGTTAAATTGATTACAAATTTAAAAAGAACCAATGATCATTCCTGCCAAAATTAAAAAACCAATCCAGACGTTTTGACGAAACATTTCCCCATAGGCAGGGTGAGGTATTTTTGGCTGTTGTAAGCGCCTAATTTGCCAAATCCAACCGACGGTGGCGAAGATTAAACTGATCCAAAATGCTGTCTTTAAGTGAACTAATACACCTACTCCAGCTAGGAGAATAACTGTCCCCATGAGGAAAATAGCGATCGCTGTAGGGGTATATTTACCAAAGAATATAGCACTAGAATTAATACCTATACGTTTATCGTCTATGCGATCGCTCATCGCATAGATTGTATCAAATCCTAATGTCCATAATACCGTTGCCCCCCAAAGTAACCACGTCGGTGCTGTAATATTGGCTGTAACTGCACTCCAACTAATTAAAACCGCAAAACCCCAAGCTATGGAAAGCACCAATTGGGGAACAGGAAATACCCGCTTTGCACCGGGATACAGGACAATCACCGGAACGGCGGCTACGGACAACCAGAAGCTTAATGGGTTAAGATAGAAGGCCATAACTGCGGCACAGGCGAGGGAGACTAGCCCCACCACAATCCCAATTTTAACGGAAAGGGTGCGAGATGCCAGGGGGCGATCGCGTGTTCTTTGAACTTGAGGATCAATATCTCTATCCCATAAATCATTAACCACACAACCAGCCGCACTGGTGGCGATACTACCGATAATAATCACTCCTACTAGGGGTAAAGGTGGTTTACCGGCAGCGGCTAAGAATACAGCCCATAATGCGGGTATCATCAGAATTAACCTACCTTCCGGTTTATTCCACCTTAACAGCCGGATAATTACAAGCCATAATGGTTCTTGGTTGGTTTTTGGTGTCTTCAACATATTTGGTCATTTAACATATCTTTACATTTATAGAATATCGTTATTTGCTATTTCTCTTTCAGTCCCTATTCATCTATTCACAAGCACGAAAATGGTAAATTCCGTCTCGGCTAACTGGGAGAATACACCCAGTCAATCAGTTCCAGAAAATCAGATGATTGCAGCCATTGATATTGGTACAAATTCTTTGCACATGGTAGTGGTAAAAATTGAAGCAACTTTACCATCTTTTACCATTATTGCCAGAGAAAAGGAAACGGTAAGATTAGGCGATCGCAATTTAATGACTGGCGACTTAAAACCAGAAGTTATGAGTAAAGCGATCGCCTGTTTAGGCAGATTCAAAACCCTTGCTGAAAGCTTAGGAACAAGTAGCATTGTAGCTGTAGCGACAAGTGCAGTCCGTGAATCTCCCAATGGCAAAGAATTTCTTCATCAAATCGAAACTGAAGTTGGCTTAATCGTTGACTTGATTTCTGGACCAGAAGAAGCCCGTCGCATCTACTTAGGTGTCTTGTCGGGGATGGAATTTAACAACAAACCCCACATCATCATTGATATTGGTGGTGGTTCAACAGAATTGATTTTAGGAGACAGCGAAGAACCCCGTAGTCTCACCAGTACCAAAATTGGTGCAGTGCGCCTAACCGGAGAATTAATCGCCTCAGATCCCATTAGCGAAACCGAATTTAAATACCTCCAGGCTTACGCTAGAGGAATGCTAGAACGTTCTGTAGAAGAAGTCCAAGGAAAACTCAAAATTGGCGATTCTCCCCAGTTAATCGGTACATCTGGGACAATAGAAACCATTGCCACCATCCATGCGCGGGAAAAATTAGGTCTTGTTCCCTCCACCCTCAACGGCTATCAATTCAGTCTTCAAGACTTGCGAACCTGGGTAAATCGCCTCCGCAAAATGACCAATGTGGAACGGGCGGCCATTCCGGGAATGCCAGAAAAGAGGTCAGAAGTAATACTTTCAGGAGCAGTAATTTTACAGGAAGCGATGACCTTGTTAGGAGTCGAATCCTTAACAGTATGTGAGCGATCGCTTCGAGAAGGCGTAATTGTAGACTGGATGCTGACTCATGGCTTCATTGACAACAGACTACGGTTTCAAAGTTCCATTCGAGAACGCAGTGTATTAAAAACTGCCAAAAAATACCAAACTAACTTAGAACATAGCGAACGTGTTACCGCTTTTGCGTTAGATATATTTGACCAAACCAAAGGACAACTACATTATTGGAATGCAGATCAACGCCAATTACTATGGGCTGCTGCCATTTTACACAATTGTGGTCACTATATCAGCCATTCATCACACCACAAACATTCATACTACTTAATTAGAAATAGTGAATTACTCGGTTATAACGAAACCGAAATCGAAATCATCGCCAATATAGCCCGTTATCACCGCAAATCTCCACCCAAGAAAAAGCACGACAGCTATCGAAATCTACTCCACAAAGAACATCGGATAATGGTTAATCAACTCAGCGCAATCTTAAGATTAGCTGTGGCTTTAGACAGAAGACAAATAGGAGCTATTGCTTATATTAAATGTGACTATATTCCCAACTTCAAAGAATTTAAGATCTCCATATTTCCATCTACCATTGATGATGAATGTTCCTTAGAAATGTGGAGTTTAGATTACAAAAAAGGAGTTTTTGAAGAAGAATTTGGTTTAAGATTCGTAGCAACATTAATGAATACAGCACATTTTATCTGAATTGGTAGCGGGCATTTTTCCCGCACCACAAATCTTTTAGCATTCATGTCTGTATCTGCAAATCGTAAAGTAGGGGCGCAGGTCCTGCGCCCTCAATTATATTGCACCAAGTGTGATTACCGCTAAGTAGGTGAACACAATAAAACCAATCTGTGTAAAGAAAAGTAAAATCGCCCAAACCCTCTTCACTCTTGCCTTGCTATAACGACAATTTTCAACGCCAACCTACTTATAGGAGATATTCTATCAGCTTTATAGCATTTAAATATTGTTAATATCATGATTAAAACTGCTGCATTTCTGCCAATAACATCTGACTGTCTTTCCAAGACGTTATTTTGCCATCACGAGAGATTTTAGCAATAAATGGAGCAGGATGCTTACGAACAAATTTTTGCATTTGCTCAGTTGCTTTGATAAATATTTCTGCCATTTCTTCCCCTTTTAAATCTTGGGAAGTTAAAATAAACATTTTTATTTGAGCGCGAGCAACAGCAATTCTTTCTAATTTGTTTCTGCTGATTCTATCATCTTTAGTCAAAACAACCCAGCCTCTTTGACCTATTTCTGGTAGCCAGTCTACATCTTGAGTGCCTTGACCAAAATGTTGATCATAAATTTCAACTTGAATACCTGCATGGCGCAGTTTTTCTGGAACAGTTCCTGTACCTAAGCACCTATCAATAAAAAATATGATTGATTCAGGTTTACTCATGCAGCAGATAATTCACAGCGGATAGCTTCCTCAATTTTTAGGCGATCGCAATTATAATCACAAGCCAGATCCTGAATTGATTCACCAGCCTTTAATCTTTGAGCCAAAACAATCGTAGGAATTCCTGTCTCAGCAATCACAAGACGACCAAAAGCAATTCTAGGATCAATTACAACAATGCGGGGGTTATTTTTCTCTTGAGAACCAGTAAAGGGAAAAAGTTTCATAGCAAATCCATTTTTATCAAACTCAATGCGTTGAAAATGAGTATTAAAACTGCTTTTCAAATCTGTTCGCCAGTATTCCGAGATATTAAACAAAGAAGCATATCTTTCTATAAATAAGTCAACCCCATTTGTTGAAAATTTTTCACTGGCTAATGGATGTGATACTTGAAACTTCTCCTCGATATAATCAAGAGCCATTCTTACCTTGTCTCGTTGCATTTGGTGGTGTTTACGAATAGCTCTAAGAACATGAATTTCAACAAGATTAGTAAATGAAAGAAGTTTAGGTTTAATATCTTGAGTTAAAATTAGTGGTTTTGAGAAATTAGAACCATTTGAGATTGGAACTGTCCAAGAGCGAATTGTACCTACCGGAATGCGTAAGTATTTTGCAGCATCACTAATGGAGTAGATGGGAATATCTCTAGGATCAGTTTCTCCATAAAGGTTTTTCATAAATGTACCTACCAGAGATTTTCATGTTTATTTATATCATACGCCTTATGTGAGTTAGGAACGCAAATTTAATAACCTGCAATTCTGATTTAACCTGGAATGGTGCGTTGCACCGCCAACGCCCATCGCAGCACCACCAACTGCTTCTGCTGTTCCGGCGATCGCACCAAAAAAGGAATTAAAAAAAGATGGTTGTTCTGTAGATAATTGACTTTCTGTTTTCTGTTCATAAATTTATAAGTGAAAACACTTTACGTACAGTGATTGTATTTTACTTATAAATACCTGTCAATAAGCTTTAACTAAAATAGCACTTTATAGCGGTATGCACTTGAATGAGATACAAAATTGACCTAAAAGCCTTACACTAAAATCTTTTCAACTCTGTCACCTGTCAACTGTCACCAGCAATATAACAATTGTGTTTATTTATTCTCCCGTTGTGCTTGCAGTTTTAGCATGATTTCTGCGTGCATTTCGCGGGTAATGGGATAGAAATAGACTAAAACCAACCCGGCAATTAAACAAACAGTTGGTATCGGTCCAACAGCGATACGAATAGCTAAAAGTGCCGATTCAGGTTGTATGGGTAAAGAACTTTGTCCAGCCACAGCTTCTTTAAAACCATAGGCTTGTAAAGTATTACCGACCAAAAATAGCCCAAAAGCTAAACCAAATTTTTGCAATAAAACCATGAAACCATAGAAAATACCTTCCCGTCGTTGTCCGGTTTGCAATTCATCTAATTCAATCACATCAGGTATCATTGACCAGGGAATTAGATAAGCTGTGGAAACTCCCACACCTGCCATTACAGCCATAACATACATTAATCCAATTTGTTCAGGCTGTAAGAAAAATAATCCAGCAGCAGCAATAATCCAGGAACTCATTCCTAAGAAATAAACCAGTTTTTTGCCAATCTTTTTACTTAAATAACTCCAAATAAATAACATAAACAAAGCCGTTCCCTGAACTGCAATCATGACTGTGGGGACATCTCCCTCTTTAAGTTTCATACAGTTAACGACAAAATAGGGAATAATGCTGGCTGTGATTTGCACACCTAACCAAGAAAAAAGATAAATAGCAATAACAAACAGAAAAGGTTTATTACTAAAGACAATTTTTAGCTGTTCCAAAAAGGGAATTTCGGCTTCTTGTGGTAATTCCATCCGTTTCGCTTCAAAAGCCAAAATGCGATCGCGCACCCCATAAACGCACCAATACAAGGATAAAACCGAAATCACCGTACACACAGCCGCTAAAATTAGATACTGTTGTTGGCGATCGCCAATTTGTGAGAAAATAATTTTTGATAAAATCAACGATAAAATACTGCCACCAATGGAAAACGTAAACCGAAAACTATTTAAACTAGTCCGTTCGTCGTAATCCTGAGTTAATTCAGGAGTCATGGCTGTATAGGGCAAATTCACAACAGTAAAAAATGCCTGAGAGACAATCCCAATAATTACATAATACCAAAACAAACACCACATATTAACACTTTTATCGGCAGTAAATTGAGGAACAATCCACTGCAAGAAAAAGAAAAAACCAAAAGGAATTGCCCCATATAAAAGCCAAGGTAAACGACGACCCCAGCGGCGGGATTGGGTTTTATCGGTCAACATTCCCACCATAGGATCATTGATACCATCCCAAATTTTGCCAATCATCAAAATACTACCTGCCAAACCCGCTGGAATTCCTGCCACATTGGTAAAGAAAACCATCATGTAAAATACAGCAATATTTGCAGTAATAGCTGGTCCTAAATCTCCAGCCCCATAAGCTAGTTTAGTTTTAAAATCTAATTTTTCACTTGTAAGAGATTTGTGAAAATCGTTATTATCAGAATTATCTTTAACCATAAATTACACCCTTATGAATTGACAATTGACAACAGATAATTAACAATTATTAACACACTTATTTTAGTCTTATGTCAGACCTTTACATTTCTTGGTCAGATTATCACCACAAAATTGAACAACTGGCTGTAAAGATTTATCAATCAGGTTGGGAATTTAACCAAATCGTCTGTTTAGCCAGAGGAGGACTGCGAGTAGGAGATATTCTCTCCCGCATATACAATCAACCATTAGCAATTTTATCTACCTCATATTACAATGGCGCGGGTACATATAAAAGAAGTAATTTAATTATTTCTCGTCAATTAACCATGACTAGCGAAAATTTAGGTTCACGGATTTTGCTAGTAGATGATTTAGTAGACTCTGGTATCACTATTCAACAAACAGTTCCCTGGCTACAGAGACATGATGATTTTCCCATTCAAGAAATTCGCACCGCTGTAATTTGGTATAAAGCTTGTTCAGTTGTTGTTCCTGACTACCACGTTGATTATCTGGCTGATAATCCTTGGATTCATCAACCTTTTGAACATTACGAATCTATTAGTCCTTCCGAACTGGCAAGAAAGCAGAATTTAGGACTAAGAGAACAACTAAAACAACCATAACCAAACAGGAAGAGTAAACAACAAAACTATCATCCCTATAGCTAACGCAGTAACAGCCAAATCTCTATCTAAATCAAAGGTTTCTGCTAGTACCAAGGTAGCCAAAGCTGGAGGCATACCCATTTGTAAAACTATCACCTGTGCTGCGTTACCTGTCACCCCAAACAGCGACAGCATACTGCCAAAAATCATCGGCACTAATAGCATTTTAATAAAGACACTACTCCCTGCTTCTGGTAATTTCCGCCAAGATTTTAGTTGGGAAAGTCGCATACCAATTAACATCAAAGATAACGCAACTGCACCCCAAGCCAATTTCTCCAGACAAAATACCACCGGGGAGGGAAGGGTAACTTGATGTAATAATAAGCCACATCCAAAACTCCATAAAGCCGGATTAATCAAAATTACCTTCGCTATTTGCATCTGATTTTGGATATTATTACCAAACTTAGCAGCAAGAAACACACCTAAACCATAAGCTCCAAACAGCGAACCCAACATATCATAAAATAAAGCCCAGGCAAAATATTCTTTACCTACCATTGCTAAAGTAATGGGAAAACCCAGATAACCTGTATTACCTACCATTGCTGCTAAAATCAAACTACCTTGAGTTGTAGCGGGGGGAACTAAATGAGTAAAATGGGTTTGGGCTTTGATTCTTAACCAAGCTAATAATGCTCCCAGAAAGATTGCCAAATGAGCTATTATCGGTGCAATCCAAATCTGTCCTGATAAATCTGTTTGTATTAAAAAACCAATAATACTGATAGGTACTCCCACCCAATAGAGAAACTGACCTACGTAAGTAGAAGTATTTTTAGGCAATTTACGTCCCAGTATAAATCCCACTAGGATTAATCCCACCAACTTGATATATAGTTCTAAAAGATTTATCAAAATTACACCATAATTCAAAATTAAGAATTAAAAAAACTCGTTTTTTCTTTAACTAACTATTAAACACAAACAGGAGCAAAAACTTGAATAAAGCTGGGTTTCCTAAAAAACCGCACAATTCCTACCCTCTCTCTGGTGATGATATCCCAGTGGCTTTACGTGATACAGATGATGCCGGAAGTAAGATCAAAGTCCAACCTGTGATTTTAATTACAGGTGGATTAACAGGATTTTTGTTGCTGGCTGTGATTAGTGGTTTTTTGTTCTCGTTGACGGCACCTAAGCCAACTGCTAATTCTGTAGCTACACCAATTAGTTCTACACCTGTAGCTACCAATACCCCAGTTAGTAATAATGATACAGTGTTGGGACATTTCCTATACTCAGAAGCACCAGCATCAGAATTAGCCCCAATTACGGGTGACGGCAGAATCAGAATGCGAAAAGCTGCCGCTGTTCAATTTCAAGCAATGGTACAAGCAGCGAGAAGTGCAGGTGTAATTTTAGTACCAATTTCTGGGTTTCGTTCTGTACAAGAGCAAAAGCAGTTATTTTTCGGTGTAGGCGCACAGCGTAATCAAACCCCGGCGGAAAGAGCCGCCCTTAGCGCACCACCAAATCATAGTGAACATCATACAGGTTATGCGGTAGATGTTGGCGATGGCACAGTCCCAGCAACTAATCTCCAAGCTAATTTTGATAATACCAAAGCTTATCAGTGGTTACAAGCCAATGCTGCGAAGTTTAGTTTTGAAATTTCCTTTCCTAAAAATAATCTTCAAGGTGTCAGTTATGAACCTTGGCATTGGCGTTTTGTCGGTGATACTGATAGTTTAGAAACATTTTATAAAGCCAAAAATATCAAACCTGTAAAAACACAATAAGTAGGTTGGCGTTGAAAATTGTCGTTATAGCAAGGCAAGAGGCAATAGTAAAGAAGTTTTCAGCGATTTTACGTTTCTTTACACAGTTCGGTTTTATTGTGTTCACCTACTTAATAATAGTCAGAGAATATCAAATATCTGACACTGAAGCAATAAGTAATTGGACAAAAACATTTACAGTCATTGCGAGGGAAGGGAAGCAATCACAACCCTTGGAATTGCTTCATTTCACTGCGTTATATATGGTTAACGCCACGCTGCGCTAACGCAATGACATTGTGTAATTAATTCTGTCTCACTACTTAATGAAACTGTTTTATGATGTTTATGGAATGAAAAGCCGACCTACTCCCAAATAATTATCAATATCTATGATAATCTCAACTATACGATCAACACATTGTTCTCGATAATCATATTCATGAAGTTGGTGTATTTTCTTCACGCATTACTTTTTCTAATGAATCCTCACCTTTCATATTCCGATTAGCGGTGAGGATCATCATTTGATTTGCTTGAGCATAACACCAAACTGTGCGATGGATACTGAGCCTTGATCAAATCTATTACATCATAAAGGGTGATGCGCGTTCCCGCAATTGTTAGTCCTCGCTCAGTCCGAATAATAAATGCTTTTTCACTTGATAAGATGGTCTTCATATCTAAATTTATTTAGCAACGAGTATTCGTATTCTAATATTAATTAGATAACAATACCCTGTTTGAGATTGATCAGCCAAATACAAGCATTCAGCTTAATCAACAAAATCGGTGCAGTTTCCCGCACCGATTTACATAATTTAACTTTAATTTTCCGTAACATAATTCCTTAGGCTAAGGCAGAAGCTTGGGGTTTGGCGAAAATCATTCTGCCGGCGGAGGTTTGTAAGGCACTGGTAACTACTACTCGTAATTCACCACCGACATAACCTCTACCTTCTTCAACTACTACCATTGTGCCATCATCTAAATAGCCAATGCCTTGAGTTGGTTCTTTTCCTTCTTTGAGAATTTTCAAATCCAGATTATCACCGGGTAAATAAGTTGGACGGACGGCATTTACTAAATCGTGAACATTCAAAACTGGGACTTTTTGTACACTGGCAACTTTAGATAAATTGTAATCATTGGTAAGTAATGTGCCATTGATTTCTTGAGCAAAACGGACTAATTTAGCATCAACAGTAGGAGTGTCTTCATAGTCTACAGGGTTAATTAAAATCCGTTCTGGGTAAGTTTCTCGAATGCGGTTGAGAATTTCTAGTCCTCTTCTTCCTCTCACCCGTTTTTGGTCTTTACTAGCATCAGCTACTTGTTGTAATTCTTGTAAAACAAATTGGGGGACAAGAATTAACCCTTCTAGAAATCCTGTTTCTAGTAATGTTTCAATCCGTCCGTCTATAATACAGCTAGTATCTAAAACTTTGGTGTTGGCAGGTTTGAGAGTTCCTTCCACAACCATGCTTTCGACAGTATTGGGGTTAATTAATCTTAACAAACCTCGTCCGTGAGTATCTGCCAAATTCATCCCTGTAACAGAGAGGATAATACTACCAACAACGGCGACAAGAGGTTTGATAAAACCAAAATCTGGGGGAATGGGTAATAAAAATAGCGGGGCTAACATCAGATTGGCGAGTAGTAGCCCAATTACTAAGCCAATAGCACGGGTTAAGATGACTTCTAGGGGCATTTCCCGGACTTGTGATTCTAGACGGCGGTATGTAGTCTGGAAACTCAGCCCGACTGCACCACCAATAATGGCAGCAAAGACGGCTAGAATTAAGCGTAAGGCATCTAAATTGGTAACTCCACTGAGAGTACCTGGTGGGAGTAGGTCGGTGCTGAAATAACCTATCCCCGCCGCTGCCAAGATAAATGAGAGAATAATAATGACATCCAGCATGGTTGTGTTGTGTTCCTACAACTATATTTATTCGATAGAGTGAAGTATGCTTGTTTGAGTCCTTTTTAGTGATGGAATGATCTTAGCTGTTTAGGCAGACAGAATATGCCAACATTATAACTAAAGGGTTTTTACTGCATATTATTTTTATTTTTAGGGAAAAAGGATAAAAAGTTGTAAACCAACTCCTCATTTTCATTATTTTTAACAGTCAAATCAAATTAACTTCACTATTGATCAGAATGAGTCAAAAAGATGTTGGTTGGGGGATTCCCAGTTCTGCTTATGTGCATATTCCCTTTTGTCGGCGACGATGTTTTTATTGCGATTTTCCGGTATTTGTAGTGGGCGATCGCTTACGGGGTGAAAATTCTGGGACAATTGCCGAATATGTTGAAGTTTTATGTCAAGAAATCAGAATTGCGCCAGTTTATGGTCAACCTTTAGAAACAATTTTTTTTGGTGGTGGTACTCCTTCTTTATTATCTACAGCACAGTTGCAATCTATATTGACAACCTTAGAACAGCGATTTAGCATTGCCTCTAAGGTAGAGATCTCTATGGAAATTGACCCAGGGACGTTCGATTTCGCACATATCGCTGGTTATCGCAGTTTAGGAGTAAATCGTGTGAGTTTGGGTGTCCAAGCTTTCCAAGAAGAATTGTTAAAAACTGCTGGGCGATCGCATTCCCTTGTAGATATATTTACAGCTATAGAGTTAATTCACAAGGTCGAGATTCCCGAATTTAGCTTAGACTTGATTTCTGGCTTACCGCATCAGTCCTTAGCACAATGGCAAGATTCCCTCACCCAAGCAGTAGCAGCCGCACCAACTCACATTTCCATCTATGACCTTACCATTGAACCGGGAACAGCCTTCAATCGTTATTACAAACCGGGAGATCATCCCTTACCCACAGATGAAACCACAGTCAAAATGTATCAATTGGGGCAAAAAACCTTAACTGATGCCGGTTACGAACATTACGAAATTTCCAATTATGCCCAAGCAGGACATCAATGCCAGCATAATCGAGTTTATTGGCAAAATCGCCCCTATTATGGCTTGGGTATGGGTGCAGCCAGCTATATTCATGGTAAACGCTTCACCCGTCCCCGCAAAACCCAGGAATATTACCAATGGTTAAAAACCGGTGCTGTAATTGATTGTGAAGTCACACCAGAGACAGATGTTTTGTTAGAAACTCTAATGTTGGGGTTACGGTTAGCCGAAGGGGTAAGTTTAAATTCCCTGGTAGCAAATTTTGGCACCCATCAAGTAGAGAAAATTCAAAGCTGTTTGCAACCATACTTTGTTCAGGGTTGGGTGAAGATTGTTGGGGATAGGTTGCGTTTTAGCGATCCCGATGGGTTTATATTTTCTAACGTGATGTTAGCGAAGTTGTTTGAAGAGTTGGGAGAATGATGATTTTACCTCACGCAGAGGCGCTCCAGGCGCAGAGAGTAAAAATTTGAGACTTTTCAATTTAGCAAAGCCGATTATTGCATCAAATCATCATTTGCAACGTCACCGGGATAAAAGTTTAAGTTTATTAAATCTTCCCATGAATATAGGCATTGGGGAGAAAAGGTTGATAACGGTAAATTTGTTTCTGCTGATGCTAAATCCCTCGCATTTTCATAAGCTTCCTGAAGTGCTACTTCTAGAGAAGACTGCAAACTAGGATTTTCATTCAGTAATTTTATAATATCCCGGCGTTGAATCCGAATAGTTGCTAACCAACTACGACTCCGTTTTAATGATTGATGTTCCCATTTGAGTAAATTTCCAATTAAAATACTCAGACGATTTCTTAATTCTTGGCGTTCCTTTCTCCCCAAAGATTCAACTTCCTCAATTAAATTAGCTAAATCAACTTGATGCCATTGCTGATAACGTAATAAATTAGCCTGTTGTTGAGTCCAGGCGTAAAAATCAGTTTCATAAAGATGATCATTCAGGTTTACAGCGGATTCTTTCACTTGTGGTGACTGCATAATTAAAACCTAGTAAACTCAAATTAATTATAACTCCCTTCTTCCTCTCTGCGCCTGGATCACCTCTGCGTGAGAAAAAACCTAAAAAGTCACCACACTGCGAATAGACTCCCCTCTGTGCATCAAATCAAAAGCATCATTAATCCTTTCAATCGGCATCACATGAGTAATTAAATCATCAATATTAATCTTTCCATCCATATACCAATCTACTATTTTCGGTACATCTGTCCGCCCTCTTGCACCACCAAAAGCCGAACCTTTCCAAACTCTTCCAGTTACTAATTGAAAGGGACGAGTGCTGATTTCTTTACCCGCACCAGCCACACCAATAATCACACTCACACCCCAACCTTTATGACAACATTCCAAAGCTTGACGCATGATATTGACATTACCAATACATTCAAATGAATAGTCAGCGCCACCGTTTGTTAAATCTACCAAATAAGGAACTAAATCACCTGCAACTTCTTGGGGATTCACAAAATGCGTCATTCCAAATTTTTCCGCCAATTCGCGTTTATTGGGATTAATATCTACACCAATAATTTTATTTGCGCCTACCATTCGCGCCTCTTGAATCACATTTAAACCAATTCCACCCAAACCAAAAACTACTACATTTGCGCCCGGTTCTACTTTAGCTGTGTAGATAACCGCACCAATTCCTGTTGTCACACCACAACCGATATAACAAACTTTATCGAAAGGTGCATCTTCCCGAATTTTGGCTACGGCAATTTCTGGCAATACCGTATAATTAGCGAAAGTGGATGTACCCATATAATGATGAATCCTGTCGCCACCAATACTAAAACGGCTAGTACCATCAGGCATTAAACCCCGTCCTTGTGTGCCGCGAATTGCTTGACAGAGATTGGTTTTGAAGCTGAGGCAATAATCACATTGCCGACATTCGGGTGTGTATAAAGGAATTACATGATCTCCTGGTTTAAGACTTTTGACATCAACCCCTACTTCGACAACTATACCAGCGCCTTCATGTCCTAAAATTGCCGGAAATAAGCCTTCAGGATCATTACCAGAAAGGGTGAAAGCATCAGTATGACAAATCCCACTGGCTTTAATCTCAATTAATACTTCCCCTGCTTGTGGTCTTTGTAGTTGTACGGTTTCGATTGTCAGGGGTTTTCCTGCGGTGTATGCTATTGCTGCTTTGACTTCCATTTGGTTCTCCTTTGGGAATTTAAGTAATTTTATCTCACGCAGAGGCGCTCCAGGCGCAAAGAGGAGATGAGTTTGGGAAGGTTTTGGGGAAATTTCTGGTATATTGTAGGTAAAATTAAGAAATATGCTAAGTAAATTGGCGTTGAAAATTGTCGTTTCTGCTTCTGATGACGACACCCTGAAGGTGTGGGATTTGCACACAGGAAAGGAACTCTCTACTTTTACAGGTGAAAGTTCTATATTTTGTTGTGCAGTTAACCCAGATGGGTTAACTGTTGTTGCTGAAGAATCATCAGGTCGTGTTCATTTTCTGCGATTGGAGGGAGGGGATATATAATGAGCAAATCTTATTTTATTTATCTTGATGTTTGTTGTTTAAATCGCCCTTTTGATGATTGGAGTTATGATAGAAATCGTTTAGAAGGTGAAGCACTTATTAAAATTTTCAAGCTGGTTAAATCAGGAAAATATAAATTAGTCACTAGCGAAGCTATCCAAGCAGAGTTAAGAAAAATG
>NZ_JADEWA010000589.1:0-2762 GCF_015207865.1 Dolichospermum sp. LEGE 00246 | reverse complement strand
CAACTCCCCCTACTCCCCCTACTCCCTACTCCCTACTCCCCTGCCTTCATAACGACGGGATATTTTTTTATTTGGAAGTCTCTTAAAGCAATGGTGAACTGTGGTGGAATTTAATCAGCAACTTTTGGTAGATAGCTTAAAAGCAAAATATAAGCATCAAGATTTACCATTTTCTCTACATATTTTTAACACCTTATCCTCCACAAATCAAACCCTGTGGCAACTAATTGACCAAGGAGAAAAACCCGGCTCTGTAGTTATTGCCACCCAGCAAACCGCCGGCAGAGGGCAATGGGGTCGAGAATGGCAGTCTCCTAAGGGTGGTTTATATCTTTCAATGGCAATAGCTCCTAATTTGGCAGCTACCAGCAGTTATCAACTTACCTTGGCTAGTGCTTGGGGAATTACAGCACAATTAAGAAAATGTGGTATACCTGTGGGCATAAAATGGCCAAATGATTTAGTATTAGATGGTCGCAAGTTAGGCGGCATTTTAACTGAAACCAAGGTCAATCAAGGACAAATCACTCAAGCTATGATTGGTGTGGGGATTAATTGGGCAAATCAAGTCCCAGAAACTGGAATCAATCTGCAATTATGGCAAAATTCCCAGCATTGTCAGATGATTGATCACCTAGAAATCCTCACCTCACAGGTTTTAATAGGAATTAAGTCCGGTATAGAGTGTCTACAGACAGAAGGAATAAACATACTTTTGTCTCACTACCTTGATTTACTTATAAATATGGGTGATCAGGTTTATGTCAATAATTTTTTAGGTAAAGTAGTTGGCGTGACTCAAGAAGGTAATCTGCGTTTAAAAATGACAACTGATGATGCAAAAGCAGCTTTAACACCAGAAATTTCTGTCCAACCGGGTACAATTAGCTTGGGTTATCGTCAAACTTAATTAAGGCTGGTAATGGGTCATTGGTGAGTAGTTTTCTGTTTTAATCCTGTAAATCCTTTAATCTTGGACATCTTAATTCAGACAAAGTATGAGGATTGGATTTTGTCTGTTGTTCGTTTGTAACTTCTTATTCACCACTGACCACTGACGAATGACGAATATTGATTATTTAACCTTTATTACACACAACAAAAGAGAAAAAATGACGCAGCACCATAAATCTGCCCATAAAAACTTTTACTACGGCGGTACAAGTAAACGCTTTGCTTCTAGATTGCCAGCACAAGGTATCTGTTTATTAAGTAGCTTCAGTCTTCTTAGTGGCGGGTTTGTAACTGCTCAGTCTGACACTTCCTCAATAGACAATATTGTTCCTACTATTGAGAATTCTCAACCAACAGCAGTCACAAATCCAGTTCAGAAAGAAGCTGGTATTCCTGAAATAGCGAAGCCACAACCAGATTTTTCTGTCCGCCGAGTTAATCTAAAAAAGAGGCTAAATAGCAAAGATGTTACCAAGGGAGAAGAAGAAGAAGATACTCAACCTACTGCTAGTGTGAGAATTTCTAAACCCAAGGGAGAAAATACTCAACCTACTGCTAGTGTGAGAATTTCTAAACCCAAGGGAGAAAATACTCAACCTACTGCTAGTGTGAGTGAAGTTGATTCTGTCATTAAAAAACTGCCAGAACTCCCTCAACAAGCTAATAATTCTCAAGACACTGCTAAGGATACAGAGAATAAACCCAAGGATTACAACAACGCTTATATTGATACGAATGAGTACAAGAATGTAGGCGAAAGTAACTATGCACCGCCTAGTTCTGTAATAGTAACAGAACGTTCTAGCGGTTGTGGGGCAACGGTGTCTACCACTTGCGCTAAACCTCCACAAACTCCTGCTGTGGCTAAGTCTCAAGAATCATCACCAACTTGGCTGAAGAAAAGTGAAGTGGCGAAAGTAGTAAACGTCTCTAGGCAAAAACAAGTAAGCTGGAAGACTATAACTGCCAACAGTAATCAAAGTGAGAATGTGACTGAGGCTGTGGCTAGTAGTGTTAGCAAAATCAGTCAACCTCAAAATCAAAATAATTGGCGGATTTCCAGAAGTAATACCAGCAGTCATACAAAGGCTGCCTATCATGCTAATAACTTTATTCCTAGTCCTAGGGAATTTACCACGACCAAGGTTAGTTCTACCCCTATTGCTCCCCAGGTAGGTAGTTTACCTGCGCCAATGATAGAGGGTAATGTTGCTCCTCGTCCTAGTATGGTGTCTTATGACTTCTCTTTGGCATCAGTTTTGCCGTCAGTTCCTTATACTAATACACTGGCTTATCGTGGGGCTGGTGGCGGTTCGGGAATAGTTTTCCCGCTGTCGGTGGCTGCACCAATTACATCTTTATTTGGCTGGCGTGTTCATCCTATCACGGGCGATCGCCGTTTTCACGCTGGGACAGATTTAGGTGCGCCCACAGGAACACCAATTTTAGCAGCGGCTAAAGGTCAGGTAGAATCAGCTAACTCGTTAGGTGGTTATGGTTTAGCTGTAATCATTAATCACGGTTCTGCTCAACAAAGTCTCTACGGGCATATGTCGGAAATCTTTGTTCAACCTGGACAATGGGTAGAACCGGGAACTGTAATTGGTCTAGTTGGTAGCACTGGTAATTCTACAGGACCCCACCTACACTTTGAAATCCGTCACCTCACCCAAGATGGATGGGTGGCTGTTGACCCAGGCGTGCAATTACAAGGTGGTCTCAGCCAGTTGGCACAAGCTACAGCAGGGGTGAAAACAGCCCAGGCTCGGTAATTGGGCAGGGGGCAGGGAGTAGGGGGAGTAGGGGAG
>NZ_JADEWA010000588.1:0-2801 GCF_015207865.1 Dolichospermum sp. LEGE 00246 | reverse complement strand
GGGTTAGGGAGGGGTAAAACATTTGATAGCAGCAACCATAAATTAGTGATTTAGATCATATAGATGCTGCACACCTTTGATTAAGCTCCTAACATTTGTAAATTGTGTAAAGTGGCATAAAATCCCTGTTGTTGTAACAATTCCTCATGACTTCCCTGTTCAATTAATTCTCCCCGTTTCAACACAAAAATTCTATCCACATTCCGAATCGTTGAGAGACGGTGAGCAATAATAATTGAAGTTCGTTGTATTAACAACTGATTTAAAGCTTCTTGAACTAAAGCCTCCGTTCCCACATCTAAACTCGCTGTAGCTTCATCTAAAACCAAAATTTGCGGATTACGAATAGCCGCCCTCGCAAAGGCTAAAAGTTGTTTTTGTCCACTAGAAAGATTAGTTGCTCGTTCTCGTAACTGAGTATCATAACCTTGAGGTAATTGGTTAATAAACGTCGCCACATTTGTTTTTTCTGCTGCTTGTTGAATTTCTGCAAAACTGTAATTGTCACCCAAAGTAATATTACTTTTGACATCACCAGCGAATAAAAACGCCTCTTGCAAAATCACCGTCATATAACGTCTTAGTTCCACCTGGGGAATCTCGCGGATATCCACACCATCAATCAGAATGCGCCCTTGGGTTGGTTCATAAAGACGACATAACAGGCGAATAATCGAACTTTTACCGGCACCGGTTGGACCGACTAAAGCCACCTTTTCCCCTGGGTGAATGGTAAAGTCTAAATTCTTAATAACGTAATCATCATCTTTATAAGCAAAGGAAACATTTTCAAACTTAATTGCTCCCAAAGCCGGAACGGGTGTAAAATCTTGAGATTCTAACTTAGAAGCTATCTCATTAATATAGCCAAATTCAAAATCTACATTTAAACTTCGAGGCTGAGAGTAATCTTTAATTTCGATAGGTTCATCTAAAATATCAACTACCCGTTCAATAGCCGTAAAACCAGATTGAATCACCGTAAACTTTTCCGCAAAATTCCGCAATGGTTCAAAAAATTGTTGGGCATATAAAATAAATGCTGATAAAATCCCAAAAGAGATTTGTTGATTTAATAATAACCAACCACCTAAACATAGTACCCCAGCAACGGCAATTAAACTAATCCATTCTAAGGTTGCAGAAACTGCGGAATCATACCAAATGCTAATATCTACCTCCTTAACATAACGTTGGTTAGCAGATCGAAATAACTCAACATTAAATTTTTCGCGGCGAAATAATTGAACTATATTAATACCGACAATATTTTCTTGAAGTTGAGAATTGAGTGTAGAAAGTTCTTCCCTGGTTTTATAATTAGCCCTTCGATACTGCTGTTGAAAATAAATTATCAACCAACTTACTGGCAAGAGGATGAATATCAACAAAGAAGCAAGTTGCCATTGAATTGAGAACATCAATCCTACAATTACTACCATAGATAGTAAATCAGAAACAATGCCTACAGCCCCAGTGGAAAAAACATCTCCTAAACTTTCGACATCACTCGTTAGTCTAGTAATCAATTTACCTACAGGTGTCTGATCAAAAAACCGCACAGCTAAAGATGTCACATGAGTAAATAAATCCTCACGAATAGCCGCCGTAATTTTTTGCCCTAGTTTCTGAACTAAATAACCTTGGATACCTGTTAATACTAAGCGCAAGGTAGTTGCAATAAGCAACAGTCCAATCAGGATATTTAAGCCTTGCCATAAAGGCATATTTTGAAGAAATTGATATGTGCTAGGTTCTTTGCGAATTAAAGAAATTGCCTGTCCTACTAATAGGGGTTTGATAGCACTAGCAACAGCAATAGGAACAAGCATCAACATGGATACTGCTAATAGTTTGCCATGACGACGACCATAGGGAACTAAGCGTAAAAATAACCGCCAGTCATTTTCTCGACGACGGTATTCGGAATTGGATTTAGTTGGAGATGGAGAGATGCCCATAAATAACAATTTAGGAGGAAAATAATGTGAAATTCTGCCCTGGGGGACTAATTTTTTTCAAAATTTAAGCCATTGATTTCTTGACATTTTGCCTGTGCTGCTTGATAAGCTGTCAAATATTCTGGACCACCCAACATGACATCACCATAATAATCATAGGGGGCTTCGCCATAAATAGGTAAGGGATCATCTTCTGGATAATCTTCTTTGGATTCTTCAATAATGGCTTTGAGCTTTTTGGCACTCAGGTTTTGGGCGGGAAAATAATACAGTTCTTGGGGATTTTTCTGTAAATGGGGAAGTGTCGGATCTATAATTACATCATTAACTTCAATCCAACTATGTTCCACTGGTTTATAGGGCTGACCTGCAAATACTAAAAAGCCTTGAATATACTTTGCCCCTTCGGTGATTAAAACTGCTTTATAGGCATTATCAAAAGGTTTTTTGGCTTTACTTTTGATAGTTTTGGCAATTTCATTAGATAGGGTTTCATCTAATAATTTGTTCATGGAGTAAATTCTCCTTTAATTATTTTGTCAATTATTAATATACACTGTACTAGGCAATTTTTAATCACCTGGACTATATAGCGATCGTAAATTAGTTATGAAAAACAAGATCCCCGACTTCTCTAACCCACATTCCGCACCCTGAACTGTCACATATCAAAAAAGCCTAGCGAGTAGTACATAATAACTAAAAATCATTCCAAGGGTAAGAGGCTTAATGATAGTAAGTAGCATTAAGCTGGGCATGGAGTGAGAAAGTGGAACTTCGTAACGGGACTGAAAGAAAGAGAAAATTCGATATGATTAAAAAATTAATTGTTCACAAAAG
>NZ_JADEWA010000587.1:0-2810 GCF_015207865.1 Dolichospermum sp. LEGE 00246 | reverse complement strand
GAGTTAAATGATCAATTAAATCAGTTTTCCGTTAAAGATTTATTTGTAGAGGGGAATAAATTATTAAGATTACAAAAATACCAAGAAGCGATCGCATCCTATGACAAAGCTATTGCTATTAAACCTGACTTTCATGAAGCTTGGTATGGACGGGGGCTTTGCCTAGACAACTTACAAAAATACCAAGAAGCGATCGCATCTTTCGATAAAGCTATTGCTATTAAATCTGACTTTCATGAAGCTTGGCATAACCGGGGGTTTTCCCTAAACGAATTACAAAAATACCAAGAAGCAATTACATCTTTTGACAAAGCCATTGCTATTAAACCTGACTTTTATGTAGCTTGGAATAACCGGGGTTTTTCCCTAGAGAAATCACAAAAATACCAAGAAGCGATCGCATCTTACGATAAGGCTATTGCTATTAAATCTGACTTTTATGATGCTTGGAATAACCGGGGTTTTTCCCTAGAGAAATTACAAAAATACCAAGAAGCAATCGCATCTTTCGATAAAGCTATTGCTATTAAACCTGACCATGATTATGCTTGGCATAACCGAGGTTTTTCCCTAAACCAATTACAAAAATACCAAGAAGCAATCGCATCTTTCGATAAAGCTATTGCTATTAAATTTGACTATTATGAAGCTTGGTATAACCGGGGTAACTCCCTATACAACTTACAAAAATACCAAGAAGCGATTGCATCCTATGATAAAACTATTGCTATTAAACTTGACTTTTATCTAGCTTGGCATAACCGGGGTATTTCCCTAGCAAACTTACAAAAATACGAAGAAGCGATCGCTATTAAACCTGACTTTTATGATGCTTGGAATAACCGGGGTTTGTGCCTAGAGAATTTACAAAAATACGAAGAAGCGATCGCATCTTATGAAAAAGCTATTATCATTCAACCTAAATATTATCCAGCTTGGAATAATCTAGGTCTTGCATTATCTAATTTGCAAAGATACCAAGAAGCAATTATATCCTACGACAAAGCTATTTCCATCAATCCTGACGATGCTCATTCTTGGTATAATAGAGGTATTTCTCTATATTATTTGCAAAGATACCAAGAAGCGATTACATCTTTCGACAAAGCCATTGCCATCAAATCTGATGACCATCAATCTTGGTATTTCCGAGGTAATACACTAGGTCAATTACAAAAATACCAAGAAGCGATTACATCTTTTGACAAAGCCATTGCCATCAAATCTGATGACCATCGATCCTGGTATTTCCGAAGTCTTACTCTATATTATCTGCAAAAATACCAGGAAGCGATCAACTCTTTTGACAAATCCATTACCATAAAAACTGACTTTCATCCAGCTTGGTATTTTCGAGGTATTTCCCTATGTTCTCTGCAAATGTATCAAGAAGCGATCGCATCCTTTGACAAAGCCATTGCTATCAACCCTAAAGACTATGAATCTTGGTATTTCCGAGGTAATACACTAGATCAATTACAAAAATACGAAGAAGCGATTATATCCTATAACAAAGCCATTGCCATCAATCCTGACGATGCTAAATCTTGGTGTAACCGAGGTTTTTCCTTAGAGAACTTAGAAATGTACCAAGAAGCGATCGCATCCTATGATAAAGCCATTACAATTAACCCTGACGATTCCAAATCTTGGTGTCATAGAGGTTTGTCACTATATTATTTACAAAAATACAAAGAAGCAATTACATCCTTTGACAAAGCCATTACTATCAACCCTGACGATTATCTAGCTTGGAAAAACCGAGGTTTTGCTCTAACTCAATTACAAATGTACCAAGAAGCGATCGCATCCTTTGACAAAGCCATTGCAATTAACCCTGACCATCTATCTTGGTATAACCGAGGTTTTGCTCTAAGTCAATTACAAAGATATACAGAAGCACTTTTATCCTTCGATAAAGCTATTTCTATCAAGTCTGACTTACATCTAGCTTGGTATAAGCGCGGCAACATTCTACTTCAATTCCAAAGATATGAAGAAGCACTAAAATCATACAAGAAGGCAATTAGTATTAAACCAGATTTTCAACCAGCAATAAATAATCACAATGATTTATTAAGACAATTGGGGCGTTTAAATTAGTAAATTATCCTTGTAAAGGATTAGCAAAAATAACAATTAATGGCAAATAACACTTAATAGATAACATAGTTTATTAAAATCAAAACACAAAGATGCAAAAATAATGATGGAATTTGAATTTGATGCAAACAAAAGTGCAACAAATAAAACTAAACATAACATTGATTTTATTGAAGCACAAAAACTTTGGAGAGATACGCATCTAGTAGAAGTCCCCGCAAACACAACCGATGAACCCAGATTTTTAGTTATTGGCAAGATAGCTGATAAACATTGGTCAGCAGTCATTACCTATCGTAGTGATAAAATAAGAATTATTTCTGTTCGTCGTTCTCGTACTGAAGAGGCCAATATTTATGAAAGCTGAAGAATTTGATACTAAGTTTGATAATGGTGAAGATATTACTGAGTTGTTAGACTTATCTCAAGTACATCATCCAAGGTATACACAAAAAAGAGTTAATATTGATTTTCCTGTTTGGATGATAGAAGCTTTAGAACAGGAAGCAAAACGTTTAGGCGTGACTTCTGATTCTATTATTAAATTGTGGCTTGCTGAACGTCTGGATAAAAAAGTGATTACCAATTAGTTATAATATTGATTTAATTCACCAGCGATTACAAACAGCAATCCAAATTTCACAAACTAGACAATCATGAGAGGAAGATTATGTTAGATTATACAATCAGTTCTGGCAACATATTTC
>NZ_JADEWA010000072.1:0-16363 GCF_015207865.1 Dolichospermum sp. LEGE 00246 | reverse complement strand
TGGCAAGGCAATAGGCAATAGGCAAGAGTGAAGAGGGTTTGGGCGATTTTACGTTTCTTTACACAGTTTGGTTTTATTGTGTTCACCTACTTTAAAATTTAAAGATTAAAAATTTAAACTTAAAATCTATGATTTCCCTGACAATGCTAACCCAGCAGTTTCGGAACTTTTGGCAACCTAGAAAGGGACTAGCCATAGCAGAAGCTTCTGTAATTGGGATAGTAGCCGCCCTATCTGCGGTCTTACTCAAACAAGGTTCAGGGTGGTTGGGAACATGGCGAGTGCATACAACCCATATTTTCCCTGCGTGGATAACTCTGCCAATTATTGGTTTAAGTTTGGGGTTTCTTTCCGGTTGGTTAGTCCAACGATTAGCACCAGAAGCCTCTGGTAGTGGGATTCCCCAAGTCAAAGCCGCTCTGGCAAATGTGCCAATTAAGTTATCATGGAGAGTAGCTTTTGTCAAGTTAATCTCAGCAATTATCGCCTTGGGTTCAGGATTAACCTTGGGTAGACAGGGACCGACAGTTCAAGTTGGTGCGGGGTTAGCGGCGGGTATGAGTCGCTTAGTTCCCACTTCTCCAGATCATCGCCGCCAAATGATTGCCGCGGGGGCGGGGGCTGGTTTAGCAGCGGCTTTTAATGCGCCTCTAGCCGGGGTCTTATTTATTATTGAAGAATTATTACAAGATTTATCAGGTTTAACTTTAGGAACGGCAATTATCGCTTCTTTTATTGGTGGCGTGATTTCCCGCTGGTTAGGTGGTGGGAGTTTTCAACTAGACTTAAAACTAATTAATCACTCTAGCAGTTTTTCCCTATTAGAAATTCCGACTTTATTAATTTTAGGAATTTTAGCGGGTTTATTAGCAGCTTTATTTAATCAGGGATTAATTTTTAGTATTCAAGCTTACCGCCGTTTACATATTAGTTTACCTTTGCGGGTAGCAATAGCTGGTTTGGCTTCGGGTTTAATTATGTCTTTGCTGCCAGAAACTTTTCGGGATAATACGGGTTTACGGGAGTTTATGATTGCCAGTGAACCAAATATTCCTTTAGCGGGAATTGCCTTTATTGCCCAATTCATTTTAACATTAATTGCCTTTGGTTCGGGCGCACCTGGGGGATTATTTGCACCCAGTTTAATTTTAGGTTCTTGTTTAGGACATATTATTGGCGTATGTGAATTGCAAGTATTTGGATTTGGTTCACCGACTACCTACGCATTAGCCGGAATGGGGGGATTTTTTAGCGCGGTTTCTAAAGTTCCCATTACTGCAATTGTGATTGTTTTTGAAATGACGACAGATTTTAATTTAGTCTTACCTTTAATGGTGGTATCTGTGACATCTTATCTGGTAGCGGAGAAGGTTGTTCCTGGTTCACTCTATGACAAACTTTTAAAATTAAACGGGATTGTTATTCAAAAAAATAGTCCAACCCAAGGGATATTAACTCAGTTAACTGCTAAGGATGTGATGCAGTGCTTGGTGGAAACTTTAGAAGCAGAAATGA
Organism: Dolichospermum sp. LEGE 00246; assembly: GCF_015207865.1. Classification (NCBI taxonomy): domain Bacteria; kingdom Bacillati; phylum Cyanobacteriota; class Cyanophyceae; order Nostocales; family Aphanizomenonaceae; genus Dolichospermum; species Dolichospermum sp. LEGE 00246. The sequence continues at coordinate 14,848 of NZ_JADEWA010000072.1, read as the reverse complement.
CGGGAGATGAAGTGATTAAGGCTTTTTCTCGTTCCCATCATCGCGGTTTTCCTGTAGTAGAAAATAATAAATTAGTCGGCTTAGTTTCCCAAACTGATTTACAGAAGATTCGGAATCATCTTTTGCCCCATGAAACTCTTTTAAAAGAAATTATGACACCTAAGCCGGTGACGGTGACACCAGCAGATAGATTAAGTCATGTTCTCTATTTATTAGATAGATATCAAATTAGTCGTTTACCTGTGGTAGATGGTAAAAAATTAATTGGGATTATTACTCGCGCTGATATTATTCGCGCCGAAGCAGATCATTTGAATGGCGAGAATGGGGTGACAGGTCCCCAAGCAGAACCTTCTTATTTAGTTTACCAAACTCGATCGCCTAGTATTGGCAGAGGGAGATTATTAGTTACCATTGCTAACCCGGAAACCGCCCCCGTATTACTAGAAATGGCTGCCGCTATTGCCCGCGATCGCCATTATGAAATAGAATGTTTACAAATCATCTTAGTATCCCGTCACGTTTCCCCAGGGGAAACCCCAGTCAACACCGCAAGAAGCCGCCGCTTACTCCGACAAGCCGAAAGTTTAGCCAAAAAACTGCACATTCCCATTCATACCCAAATTCGGGTCGCCCATGATGTTGCCCAAGCAATTTTAGAAACCACTAAGGAACGATACATAGATCTAATTTTCATGGGTTGGAAGGGAAATACATCTACCCCCGGCAGGATTTTTGGCAATGTTGTAGATACGGTAATTCGTCAAGCAAATTGTGATGTTGTTTTAGTAAAATTAGGCAATAATTGCCATTCATATCAACAATTTAAACGATGGTTAGTCCCTATGGCTGGGGGACCAAATGCACCCATAGCCATCAAATTATTACCAGCTTTAGTCACTTTGAAAAATGAGATAGAAATTCGCTTAACCCAAGTAGTTAAACCTGGGGAAACTGCACCTGATATGACAGTTTTAGAAGCATCTACCCGGCAATTAATGCGTCACCGTAATTTACAAGGCAATGTTGTTGCTGCATCTTTACAAGCTGAATCTGTCACCACTGGAGTAATTGAGTTGGTGAAAACTGAAGGTTTCGATGTTGTAGTCTTGGGTGCTTCCCGTGAGGGACTATTACAACAAGCCATTCAAGGAAACATTCCCGAAGCGATCGCCTCTGGTGTTGATATTACGGTAATTCTAGTCAGCAGCGCAATTTCTTAACTATGATTTATGTGATTTTAATGAGTTAATAAAAATCATAAAAATCATAAAAACCATAAAAATCATAGTTTAGACACCATTATCGAGCCATTCAAGGAAACATTCCCGAAGCGATCGCCTCTGGTGTTGATATTACGGTAATTTTAGTCAGCAGTGCAATTTCTTAACTATGATTTATGTGATTTTAATGAGTTATTGACCATCTTTGTTCTGACAAAAAATATGCATCAAATTACATCATAAAAATCATAAAAACCATAAAAATCATAGTTTAGACACCATTATCGAGCCATTCAAGGAAACATTCCCGAAGAGATCGCCTCTGGTGTTGATATTACGGTAATTCTAGTCAGCAGCGCAATTTCTTAACTATGATTTATGTGATTTTAATGAGTTAATAAAAATCATAAAAATCATAAAAACCATAAAAATCACAGTTTAGACACCATTATCGAGAAGCAAGCTGTGGATCAGCCCAAATGCTACCTCTTTCACCAAAAGTTACCGCCTGATCCCCTTCTGCTGAAATATCTACAGTTCTACCATCATTAGTCACTTGCAACAAGGGCCAATTTTCCTCCCCTAATTCACCAGCACGGAATAACACATCATTAGGTTGCTTTTTACTCCAACCTAACAAAATAGCTATTTTTTCGTGATCATCTTGCGATTGCACAGGACTAACTACATTGAGATGATTTTGTTGACGATTCCAAATTACAGCCTGATCTGTGGCATCTGCGGTATTAAAAATAGCCACAAATTTACGGGCTAAAAAGCGATCGCCTTTTTCAGACCAACTCACAGGCACTAATACACCCATATTTCCATCACGATCCGTTTCTACTGACAAACTAGCCTGTCTCTTTAACAGCGGATCAATTACCAAGTTCGTTGATGTCATCACCCGTAACCGCTTGGTTTGTCTATCTTCCACAAACAACACACTATTAACTCGGCTATTGTGCATTTCCGGTTTTACTTGCATTTGCACCCGACTATAAATCGCATACTTGCCATCAGGAGAAACTACAGGAATACTCCGATAGTAGCGGACACCAGAACCACCTTTTCCCCCAACCGCTTCTTGAGTAGCCAAAATCCATTGCCAAGGGATAGGGTGGGGACTACCTATGGGATCAGTTTGTGCTGTCTCTGACTCATTTTGCTGTTCACTAACAGGGATTTCTCCGGTTTTAGGTGTAACTGTTGATGTTGCCAATTCCTTAGATACAGCATTCTCACTGACTGGAGAATTTAAATCAGCTTCTGCTTTTGCGTCTTGTGATTTTTGAATTAAATTAACTTGATTAACCGATGTTGGGTTTAGAAATTGTGCCACATTAACTGATGTTACAGTTTCACTAACAACATTATTCCCCACTTGATAACTTTCTCTTTCTACCCCTGAAGTCACCCCATCTTTCGGTAATGAATGTATCCCTTCACCAACGGATATTTTTCCTGTTTGAGAGTTAACTTGAGCAAATTGTAAATTTAATTGCTTAGTAGCAGAATTTTCTGTCAATTTTGGATGAGATTTGCTAATTCCCGAACTCACAATTGCTGCTTCTAATTGTTTCGCTAAGGTAGCATTAATAGATATTCCCACGAAAGGTGAAATTATAATAACTATGGCAATGTACTTGAGAAATGGTTGAACACGGAACCATCCTGACACCAAAAGGGGTTTAAGCATGATGAGACTCTCTAGGGGGCAGTTGCTAAGTGCGGGCAGTATTTATACAGAAATGGAAAAAAGCTATGACTATATGTATATCAACAAACCAAAAGCTTTTACGAGATAATTTATTCAAATGTTGCATTGCTTTACAAAAGTTTTATTGTCACCATTTACCCCCTCATAATCTTTACATAATATACAATCATGACGGGATAGAAGTTAACAGTAAATTACATCTGTTAACAAATACCATCATTATTGTCAGTTCAAGCAACATCCATATTTAATACCAGTAGAATATAGGTATGTTTATCAGGAGCATAAATTCAAACATTCAGCCGTCAGCACTTGATTAAGAATCGAATTGATCGGCATTCTGAATGTTAATTTACTGATGTCAGTCTCCCCCATTCAAAGCCCCTAAAATCCGGTTTTGGCTGAACACCTACGTGGCTAAAATCTAGAGATGATATTAAAACTTGTCTTAGAGGTTGTTTTAAGTAGTGAGACAGAATTAATTACACAATTTCATTGCGTAAGCGAAGCGTGGCGTTAGCCATATGGAACGAAGTGAAATGAAGCAATTACAAGGGTTGTGATTGCTTCCCTTCGCTCGCAATGACTGTAAATATTTTTTCCAATTACTTAAAAGTCTAAATTCATACTAACTGAGGCGAATATAATTCGTCAAAAAGTTTTCAAACATCCTTTTAAATCAAGTAATTTCCCAATAATATGCTTTGTTTCTGGCTGGATATAATAGCGCAGGACTTACCCGATCAGAACCTATATATTGGCAAATTCAGATTAACTGATGCACGATCAATAGTAAACAAAAACATTAAATTCATACACCAGGACAACAAACTGTAATTTACACTCGTAACCGCTGCGATTAAGCAAACACAGTTTACTTTGAACTTGGGCAATTATCGAATAATTTTGATTTAGTAGAGAAATGACCAACTCTAAAACACAGCCAGACGCACAAAATCCGTCAACAGTAGATGCAAATAATGATAGGCTTCCGAACCGAAAGTATTGCCGAACTAACTACTTGGACTATTGATAGTTTATCGAAGCTGTTTTTACTCAACTAATAATAAACACTATACCATCAAACCATGAAAATTTATTTCCCATAATCAAAAATGCTCAACATAATTTTATTAATATTCAGATGTCGCAGTTGTCAGTGATGATGAACACACTTACCATTAATTAATGACTCATGACTCGTAATTAATGATTAATAACTAATGAAAATAGTATTTTTTGGCACTCCAGATTTTGCGATTCCCACCTTTAAAAAACTCTTAGAAAACAGTGATTTTCAGGTACTTGCTGTAATTACCCAACCAGATAAACGCCGAGAACGTGGGAATAAACTGACACCTTCCCCCGTGAAAACCTTAGCTACAGATCATCATATTCCAGTATGGCAACCGGAAAGACTCAAAAAAGATGTTGAAACCTTAACACGACTCAAGCAGATGGAAGCAGATGTGTTTGTAGTCATTGCTTATGGACAAATTTTGTCTAAGAAAATATTAGATATGCCAAAGCTAGGTTGTGTCAACGTACATGGATCAATTCTCCCTCAATATCGCGGGGCTGCACCAATTCAGTGGAGTATCTACAATGGTGAAAAAGAAACCGGGATTACAACTATGCTTATGGATAAGGGCATGGATACAGGTGATATGCTCCTCAAAGCAACTACACCAATTAATTTACTAGATAATGCTCAGATTTTAGCGGAAAAGTTAGCGATCGCTGGGGCAGATTTACTCATAGAAACCCTATATAAACTAGAACGTCAGGAAATTACACCCATTCCTCAAGACCATACCACAGCCACTTACGCATCTTTGATTCAAAAACCAGACTATGACATAGACTGGGCAAAAAGTGCCATTCAATTACACAATCAAATTCGCGGCTTTTATCCTAACTGTATTGCCAGCTTCCGCAATCAACCATTGAAAATCACTGCTACCGTTCCCATAGAAGCTGCGTATATTCAAGAATTACCAGAGCAGTTACAGGAAAAAATTAACAAAATACCCAACTTATCAACTATATCAGGTCAACCTGGAGAAGTAGTAAATATTACTAAAGGACTAGGAGCAATTGTCCAAACAGGCGCAGGTTTATTACTGCTGCGAGAAGTGCAATTAACAGGTAAACGTCCCCAATCAGGATGGGATTTTGTCAATGGGACTCGATTAACTGTTGGTGAGGTAATGGGTAATTGGTAATTGGTAATTGGTAATTGGTAATTGGTAATTGGTAATTGGTAATTGGTAATTGGTAATTGGTGATTGGGTAACATCGTCTCTCCATCTGTTCCCTGTTCCCTGTTCCCTGTTCCCTGTTCCCTGTTCCCTGTTCCCTGTTCCCTAATTTTCATAGAACCGACAGGATTTACATGGTCCTTCTGGGTTAACAGCACAACGGATAATTTCTGAAAGAGCATTATAGTTACAGGTAGCATCACCGATAACCCAACGTCCCTCTACTAAACTTTTTTCTTCCGGTCTTTGGGCTTTTTGGACATAAATAGCGATATTATGTAAACTATAGCGTCCTCCTCTAAGCTGATATCTATGACAACGCTCTAAAACTGCGTAGGTTTTACCTTCAAAATCAAGATAGTTTCCCGGTTGGGGTGTCCAATCAAGTTGTAACTTACCAAGAGACTGACGCGGATGTGTCAAAATTACCTCAGTGGGTAAAGAATTTAAGTCCATGATCAGTTTATGTGATGTGATTTACTATAGAGTATCGCAATATTTTGACGATATTGTTGCTTCGTTCCCCATTTTTGTAGCAACGTTTGATAAAACGTCTTTACAGGATTATAACGTCATTTAAAAGTTAATATTCCATCACAACTTAACCAGGGTTGATCAATCTATAGAGGATAGATCACAGGTATGATAGATGACCTCCAGAAAACGACTGTTAATTTACACATCTTTACAAATTGCCATGTTTTACAGGGAGTAAGTTGGGTAAACACTAAATGGCGATGTTGCTGATTACAGCTATGTAACAGCAATTTTGGGAGATAAATTAGTTAAGGTGTCTATTACATTGTTTAAAGTTATGTAGCATTTTGCTTACAAGCTATCAAGCTCTGGGGTAAACTATGCCTTGATTATGATTATTTCACCTCAGAAGAACACCCGAAAGGAGCAGTTTTTTCAATGTCTCATACCGTAAAAATCTACGACACCTGCATTGGCTGTACACAATGCGTCCGCGCTTGCCCTACTGACGTACTAGAAATGGTTCCTTGGGATGGCTGTAAGGCTGCTCAAGTGGCTGCTTCTCCCCGCACTGAAGACTGTGTAGGTTGTAAGCGTTGTGAAACTGCTTGCCCCACCGACTTTTTGAGTATTCGCGTTTATTTAGGCGCTGAAACCACTCGCAGCATGGGCTTGGCTTACTAAGAATTCCACCTAAACCTCCAGGAGACCCCCACCAAAACTGTACTCAGTTTGGTGATGGGAGGAATGGAGGGTTAATTGTGAAAAGTCCCTTGAGTAATTTTGTGCGCCACTAGCAACATCCTTGACTACTCGACATCCTGGGTAAGTTTTACCTAAAAATTATATTTGTGTATCAAGGTCTAGTAACTGAGTTTTTGTGCTGACACGGACATAAAGAACTGTGTTCAGATTTAACCTCGGCGACTAACTTTTTATACAAGTCAATCGCTGATGTTCAGAGGGAACAGGGAACGGGCAACAGGAAAAACTCATGTTTAAAAACATGAGATTGAAATAATGACACTGTTTTTTTCGTGCTACGCATCTTTTAAAAACATCCTTTTTTTGACTGAAGCTCTAAACTGGTGCAAATGAATGTTTCTTATTTGCTCCCAGTTAAAAGTTCCCAGTTAAGAGTTCCCTGTTCCCAGTTAAGAGTTCCCTTCTTTTGTAATTTAAGGTTTTACCTGGAGTCAGGGAAAAAATTAAAACCGTCCCTGACACAGCAGCAACGGTTGAGGGATTTTATTGATCAACTTATTGAAGACTTGGACAAACAGTAATATATGGATAGTTATGGGTAGAAATTATCAAGCTGTTTCTACCCCTTATATATCATATTGTTTTTAATGGCTCAGGTCAGATTTGAACTGACGACCCCAGGCTTATGAGTCCCGTACTCTAACCAACTGAGCTACTGAGCCACGTTGTTTTATCAACTTATATTAAGATAGCACACCAATTTGCATTTGACAACTATCAACTTCCAAATTTTTACTTTCAAAATAAAAAGAGGGAGTTCACCCCCCTCAATTAACCCAAGAATCACTAAATCCCCAACCAGCGAGAATTAAATGCGATTGGGTAAGAAAGCGATAGGGTTAACAGCACCCTTGCCAGATGGATGAACTTCAAAGTGACTATGAGGTCCAGTGCTGAAACCGGTGCTACCCATAGCCGCGATTGGCTGACCTTGTTGCACTCGTTGACCAGATTGCACCAAAATTCGGCTGTTATGTCCATAGCGAGTCAGGCTACCATCATCATGACGGATATCCACAACGTTACCGTAACCACCGCTGTTCCAGCCAGCTTTCTCCACTACACCAGCAGATGAAGCATAAATAGGTGTGCCGGTTGAGTTAGCAATATCAATCCCCCTGTGCATTCTTCCCCAGCGCCAGCCATAACCAGATGTTAGAACTCCCTTAGCAGGCCAAATGTAGCCTGTGGTGGAAGAATTAGCTGGGAAACTGGGATTGTCTTCAGTGGTCTGAGGCAAGTGGATATCCACTGCGGCTATAGGTGGTAAAGCGGGAGAAACAGAAGTTCCTCGCAATTTTCCTAAAGAGTCAGAGGCACTAGTACGAGCAGGAGGCACTGTTAACTTAATGCCAGATGATTTGGGGGGAGAATTCCATCTAGCGCCAGTTTTGCTAGGCAGAAATTCTGGGTTAATTGGCTCGTTGGTGGGAGCGGATGCTGTTACCAGAGTCTTAAGTGGTTGATTGCTGTAGCTGGGCAATATTGCTTGAGGTACGGCAATCTGGATGGCATTCGCTTGAGATACTGTGAATTTATTAGATGATTCAATAGCAACAGGTACAGACTGAATATTGTTTTCAGGGGCTGTAACAGCTACACCAGATTGTTGAGCGCGGTATTTATAACGCAATCTCTCAATTTCTGCTTGCAAGCTACGGATACGTTCATTACCTTTGGCTTGAGATACCTTTTGCACGGGTTTTTGTGAACCCTGCTTTTGGGAAAAAGCTCTTGGTAATGGAGCATCACCGCCTAAGCCGTAAGAGTTACTGGGAGTAGGTAAGGCTTTGGGAATAACAATAGGAATAGTCGCCTGCCCTTGGCTATCTGGGACTATTGGTGCAGGAACATTTATTCGGTTAGCAATAGTAGGATAATTAGTCTGTTCTTGCTCTTGTGTCACCACTGGGACTGGGATAGCCACGCTATTGGTAGCCGGAGTTTCAATCCCTTCTACCTGCTCATTTATTTTTGGGGCAGGAATTGTTACACTGGTATTGTTGGCAACAAATGATCTAGGGTTAAAACTAGGGTTATTTAAAGAAGAATTATCTACCTGGCTGGAGGCTTCTAATATCTTGTCGGCAGGAATAATTAACCTTTGATTAATTTGCAGTTGATTAGGATCACTCAGGTTGTTAGTTCTAACTAGCTCAGAAACTGAAGTACCATAACTGTTAGCAATTTCCGCTAAGGTGTCTCCGGGCTTCACTTGATATGTTGAAGCAGACAATTGTGCAACAACTTTTGTTGAGGCTGATGCAGGAACAGGTATTTGCTGTATCGTCGCACTTGTTTCTTTGTTCTGTTTCAACCGATAAATCAGATCGGATTGTTGGAAATCAGTCAAGTTCTGCGATTGTTCTGGTACGGATCTATTAGCTACAGTGGTTGGCTGTGCTTCTTGAATACCAGTTTTTAATAAATCTTGAGTTTGTTCAGACCGTAAGTCTGCCAAACTATTTCTTAAGCGGATTGATTTTTCCTGTAAGCGATTCAGGGCAAATTCCTGCTGTGCTTTTAATTGGGCATCAACATTACCGCCGGCTAACTCGCCTGCTGACAAATTTTGGGTACTGCCAGTAACCTCTTCCACTGTAGACAACTTTGATGCTGTCTCAGGCTGTTGGTTATTTGTTGGTAATGTCGCCTGAATTGGGCTATAGCTTACTCCCGGCGCTAATTGTGAGTGGACAGAATTTCTGTCAACTGATTTGGCTGGGGAAATTACGTTGGATGCAGTGCCTTCGACGGCTGTGCTGTTGGTTGCAATTTGCCATTTAGCTTCAAGCCCAGGTACTTGTGAGACTACTGTTGGTTCCAATATCACTGGATTGCCTAACTCACCTGTGGGTGAGACGGTTGGGGCTTCCAGTTTAGTGGCGGCAAATTTCATCTCAGTCTCAGCAACAGATGGATTTGTTGAAGCTGCTTTTTGACTGCCAACAGGGGCCGCTGCTTGGGCTTGATCGCTTTGTCGAGTCACCAAAAGGCTGGTTGCTCCCATGGATATTGCCAAGCCAATCATGGCTGCCCGATGAGTCCGCGCCCGGCGAGTCATTTTGGGATTGATCTCATAATTTGTTTGCTCTACCGGGGCATCATCGCCGCTGGGGGTATTGTTCAACACAGCCTTATCTCTTTTTTTCAATGCTCGTTTCAAAGACGACCTCCTAATGATCACTAGCGTTTAACTGAATCTTGATTTTTAAGTTTGGATATTAATTCATGATTGATATCACATTAAACCATACATCAAGATCACATTCACCAGAGACACTTACGCAAGATTAACGTGCTTCTCTGATTTAAACAAGTTCCACACTTTTGTAAACTCTAAAGTTTTTGGTGCTGCCTTGTCTAAGTCACTCCTCACAACCTAGAAATTTTTACTGTTGAGAGTCATCCTCAGTCATTTTGCTGCAAAAACACAGAACTAAACAAATATCATAACTTGGTTAGGTTTATTGTCTTCGTTAGCTCATGATCTGGGACAATTTCTACAATAGCAATGATCCCGCTGTAGACGTTTTCAAGATTTTTTGACTAAATCCGTTTTATCAATACGAGATTTTACTTTTATTCTTCCCTAAAAAACAACCGTATACAACATCCACGATTTTTGCATGATTTTGTTGTATTTCTGGATACAATATTGTCCGATTCATTGAGAGTCAAGGTGTTGGGGATTTTCTGTTTTTTTGAGTCATAAGTTGAGAATTAACTAAAATCTATCCTTGTTGGTTAGATCACCCTGAAAGTATCTATACAAATTTCTTATGTCATGTTAGCAGATTTTATCAGTATTTATCATGATTAACTTTTTGCTTATGTATTTTACGCAACATTGTTTTCAAGGGTGTTGGCATGATTGATGCTGATAAATATGTTTCTATCACAGTTAATCCTAAATTTCTGTTGGTGAATATGAATTATTGTAAATAGCCTAACTGACGACGACATTCAAATAAACCTATGGCGACGCTGACTGATAGGTTCAAGCTCCTCACGCCAGGTTCATTCATGGGAATATATAAGGTGGAGTCACAAGTGGAAAGAATGGTGTCTGGTAATCCTGCTGTTTCACTGCCAAAGAGTAGCCAGTCATCCGGTTGAAATTCAAAATTAATGTAGTTAAAATTACCACGAACGCTAAAACCTAAGCATCTACCTCCACGTTGTTTATGTGCGTCTTGAAATGTTTCTATGGAATTATGATAATGGAATTTAACGTAAGGCCAATAATCTAACCCGGCTCGTTTGAGATAGCGATCGCTAATTTCAAATCCTAATGGACCAACTAGATGTAATTCCGTACCTGTAGCAGCACAAGTCCGGGCAATATTGCCAGTATTAGGAGGAATTTGTGGGTTGACTAAAACTATCTGGGGCATCTTTCTCAGCTCTAAATTGTATATTAGGAAATTTCTTACTGTCTAAAAATCTACCAAAATGTAGAGGCGATATATAGTTTTTTTTAATATGTACGAAGTATTGCCCTGTGATTATTTTTTTAAATCATTCAGCAAGAGGAAAGGAGGATCTGAGTGAGGAGAATATTTATCTTTGCCTATTCCCTCTTGCCTCTCCCTTATTGCCTCACAGATGAACATAGCTTGCTTTCTAATTCGGTTTCCCGTTCTTGGGTGGCAATAATAGCTTGAGCAATTACACGCTGAATATCAATGCCTACTTTATGCAGTTGCAACCATTGTTGAGCTTCATTGCCTTCTCGCAGGATTTTTTGCAAGGGGGATAAGAAACAACTAAAGCCCTGTTGTTTGGCGATACTCCAAACTTCTTGATAGATTTGTGCTATCCAATCTCTAGCCAGGATACTGCTACCATCTTGCCATCGCTGTAATCTTGCATCCAGACTGTCAGTGGCGGCAGCCATTTCGTTGCTTCTGGTTAAGGTAATCAGTTCTTCGGGAGAAAACGGGCTTTGAGTTAAAGGATCAATACTGGGGTTGTCAATAATTTGGATTAACCGCGCTTCCAGCATTGCTGTCATCGCTAACAAGGCAATAGGATCTGTCACTAAATCACAAATTCGCAATTCTAACCGATTTAGATCATAAGGTCGGCGATCGCCATTGGGACGTACTGATGTCCACAAATGCCGGACATTTTGCATTGTTCCAGCCGCCAACTGTTCATTTACCCATTGAATATGATCAGCATGACTAGCAAATAAGGGAACATAATCAGGGGTTTGGGGAAATAGTCCCCAGCGAGTGGAATGATAACCTGTGGTTTTACTATCCAGGAAAGGAGAAGAGGCACTCATAGCTAAAAATAGAGGTGCTTCCATTCTGATGACCCGACAGGCACGCATTAATATTTCTGGGTCACTGATACCAATATTGATATGGACGCTGGCTGTAACTACCTTTGTGCCATAGGTTTGTTCAATGTAATCATGATAGGGATTCGTAGGGTCAGAACGCAAAAAGCTTTGGCTTCCTTGCAAAGATAATGTACTACCTGGTATCAAAGTATAATTATCTAAACCTTGGAGATAATTCCGCAACGTCTTTCTGGGTCGTAACAAAGCACACAATAAACTGTCATAATTGATAGATGGTTGAGTTATGTACTCCACATTCCGGCTATCCGGTTCACGCATAAATCCATCTAAATTTGTAACAATCTTGTCCGATAGTCCCACAATGTCACCTTGAGGTGTGCCAGTGTATATCTCAATCTCAAAGCCTTTTAATAAGACCATGTTATTCTCCAAAACTTCTTCTAATGTTCATAAATTGTATCTAATTAGACGATTTTTTGCATTTTTTGTGTACATTGTTTTACCCCTCCCTAACCCTGCCCTTATAAAGGGGAGGGAACTGGATTTTTATTGTTTCCCCCCTTTACAAGGGGTTTAGCAGTGTTGATATGTGTCAACTTAAGCTCAAATCCCTACCACATCTCTTTCCTAGTCTCTGACTAGGAATGCAGTTGATGAGGCTCTGCCTCTAATATCATTGAAGGCAGAGCCTTCTAGAATTCATTCCCAGTCAGAGACTGGGAACGAGACGACTTAAGTTCTTTGCGGGATAGATGTTTTACGTTAAGAATCAAACAATCAAGCCCTTTTGAGTATAATACTTTTCAAACACCCTCTAAGAGTAGACATAAAAAACCCCCAAATAAATTGCAATTGGGGGCGAAAATTGATTGAGAATTACAGGCGTGACGGGGTGAAAGTTTAGAAAATAAACATAAACATCAATTACGGTGATTATTGTTGTAACGAACTCTTGTTCCTGCCCACAGTAACTTCTCCCGCAATGTTTGGTAATATGAATTATTTGCCCGTAAGACAATAAACTTAGCGCGACAATCAGCCATTCGCACATCAACACGATGTCCAGGCCAAATAGAAGTAGATAAAACACCATCCATCCAGAGTTTGGTGCTTAAATCATAATCGCCCAAAGGCCAAATACTAACCACCGAACCGGGGGGTAAAACCAGAGGACGACTAGAAAGACTCATTGGACAAATGGGAGTGATAGTAATTGCTTCCATCCCATCATGGATAATTGGTCCGCTGGCAGAAACAGTATAACCAGTAGAACCTGTGGGAGTAGAGATAATTAACCCATCTCCCACATATTGATCTACTATTTCACCATCAATTTCCATTTCCAGAATTGAGGTAATCATTCTGTCAGCAGAAGCGGGTTTGACACAAAACTCATTTAAAGCCAAGTAACTTTCAGTTACGGGTTCTAAATTTGAGCCAGTTCCTTCATATACCGCTGCTTGTAACATCATCCGCCGTTGGATAGCATAACGATCTTCTAACAGCCTGTCCCAAACTATTTCTGGATCTTGAAACTCATCTACTGACTCGGTTAAAAACCCCAAATGTCCGCCTACATTGACTCCGAGAATGGGAATGCCGGCTGGAGCTAAATGCCTAGCGCCAGTTAAGACAGTACCATCACCACCGAGTACCAAAGCTAAATCAATTGGTTGGTTAGCAGAGGCCAAAAAAACCGGATAGGGGTTATCTTTTGGACCACTAGGTCCCATCAATACTTGGCACTGACGATTTTCTAGTTGTTTAGCACAGAGTTCAGCCCAGCGTTGACTCTGGGGATCTCGGGCTTTATAAGCAATGATTACCTGCTTGAGTTGCACTAACTATTACCACTTCAGAAGATTAAACTGCTCCATATCAACGGTATCGCGGTTGCGATAAATAGTCAGAACGATCGCTAAACCTACTGCTGCTTCTGCTGCTGCTACGGTAATCACGAAAACGGTAAAAACCTGACCCTTAATTAAGGTTGAATCCAGGAAGTTGGAAAATGCCATTAAATTTAGATTAACGGCATTTAGCAATAACTCAATTGACATGAGTACCCGCACTGCGTTCCGACTGGTAATTAAGCCATAAATCCCAATGCAAAACAAAGCTGCGGCTAGTAATAAAAAGTATTGGAGTTGCATGATTGTCAGTTGTCAAGGAATAGGCAAGAGGCAAAAGGCAAGAGTTAAAAGGCAAAAGACAGAAGTTTTTTAACCTTGATATCTCTTTCCAGTTGCTATTCGGCATTTGTAGTGGTGCTACCAGTGGAGATGAGTTCTTTGGGACGTTCTGGTAGGGTTAAAATTGTTTGTTGTAGTTCAGTGGTTGGTACTTGGTCAGGGAGATATTCCCGACGCGCCAAAATAATTGCGCCTACCATCGCTATTAGCAAGAGGACGGAAGCTAATTCAAAGGGTAGCAAAAAGTCGCTGAAGAAATGCTCACCAATGACAACGATGGAATTTTGATTAACTACGGGATTAATTGTATAAGCCCAAGGTGTAGCTAATACCATTGTACTTAAAAGCGCAAATAGTCCAAAACTGACTATAGCTGTAAATACTTTTCTTAATCCAGCACTAGGTAATGGTGAAAAATCCTGTCTTTTGTTTACCAACATAATGGCAAACAGAATTAAAACGTTAATAGCACCAACATAAATTAGGATTTGTGCTGATGCGACAAAATCACCATTTAGCAATAAGTACATTCCCGCTATACTGATGAATACACCTCCCAGCAAAAACGCGGAATAAACAATGTTAGAGAATAACACTACACCGAGTGCTGTCCCAATCATCATTACACCAAGAATGCCAAGTGATACAGACTGTACTCCTTCTGCTAGATTCACTGTTTTTGTCCTTAGTCAGTTGTTAGTTGTTGGTTGTCAGTTGTCAGTTGTCAGTTGTCAGTTGTCAGTTGTCAGTTGTAAATTATCTTTGCTAATGACTAATGACTAATGACTAATGACTAATAACTAATTATTTTTCTGTTTCTACTAGTAGTTCGTCAAATTTATTTTGACGGGTAATAATCGGAAAAAACTTCTCTTCTTCCCTCCCCCACCTCCCCC
>NZ_JADEWA010000586.1:0-2812 GCF_015207865.1 Dolichospermum sp. LEGE 00246 | reverse complement strand
GTTTATTATTGTTTAGTTGGTTCACCAGGTTATACACCACCGGAATTAATGGGAAAAGATTTTGCTAGTATTGAGCAAACGGAAGTACATGATAGATTCCGGTTAGGGGTAATTATCTATCAATTATTATTTGGTGGTAATAATCATTTTCAGGGAAAATGGACAGGTGCGGGGGAACCTCCAGAACCTGATGAAATTATTCGTCGGGGTTTATGGCTGTATTCACCAAATAGTTTGATTGAACCTGTAGCGAGAACAATTCCCATGATAATTGTTCATCCAGCAATTCGGGAATGTTTTCTCAAATGCTTTAATGATGGTCATAAAAATCCCAATTTACGTCCCACAGCTAGGGAGTGGTTGGAGGCTTTAAGAACAGGGAATGATAATTTAACTATTTGTGGCAGGGTAGATAGTCATTATTATAGTAGAACTTTTGGTAATTGTTATTGGTGCGATCGCTCTACAAATCTTGGTGTTGATATTTTTCCTGGTGTTGTTAAAGCAAAACCATCTGCTGTGGTTGAATCAACATCACAAACTAAGATTTTTGCAGCTACTAACACGCTAGAACTGGTTAAGCAAGAAGGAAAGATAATAACTGTAGTTGGTAAAGTTGTTATTACTCGCCATCTTAGCAGCACAAATATATTGTTTATTAACTTTGGTAACGTTTCCAGTCTCGTCAACGGTTACAGTCCTTTTACAATTGTTATATTTTCAGAAGGTTTAAAAAATTTATCTAATTCCAGAAACTTAACAATTACTCAATTAAGTAATTGGGTTGGAAGTTATATCAAAATTACGGGAACTCTTGAAATACATCAAAAATCAAATTGTAATACTCCACAGATAATATTAAAAGATTCAAACCAAATAAGTCTAATAAGTCAAGTTGAGGCTAATAACTTAATTGCGGGAAATACTAATACAAATACTTCAGCCGCAGTTCAGCAAACTCAATCTCAAGTTACACAACCAGCAGTTTCTCCGCCTCAAAATCAATCTGTAATAAGCTCATCAACAGCTACAACTGTTTCATCTTCAGTTCAGACAACTCAATCTAAAGTTTCGCAAACTAATCAGTCTACAAATACGCCTCGTCATGTTTCACAATCGCCAGTTTATAAACCTCAGAGTCAACCTGTAAAAACACCTTTTGTAAGCGATGAGAAACTGAGAAAACTATTAATAATTGCGACATTAGGTTTTATAGGAACTCAACTCTATGGCTATGTAGGACAAAATTTATTGAGAAATCATCCAGATAAACCAACTCCTAAAGTAGAAACACTAACTCCCTCCTCAACTGAGAAAACACTACAATTACAGCAAACCCTCACTGGTCATTCTGACTGGGTTTGGTCCCTAGCATACAGCCCCGATGGTCAAACCCTGGCTAGTGGGAGTTTGGACGACACTATCAAACTGTGGAATGCCCGCACAGGAAACCTACTCCAAACCTTCACTGGTCATTTTAAATCGTTTTGGTCTCTAGCATACAGCCCCGATGGTCAAACCCTGGCTAGTGGGAGTATGGATGAGACTATCAAACTGTGGAATGCCCGCACAGGAAACCTACTCCAAACCCTCACAGGTCATTCTAACTGGGTTAATTCCCTAGCATACAGCCCCGATGGTCAAACCCTGGCTAGTGGGAGTAGGGATGAGACTATCAAACTGTGGAATGCCCGCACAGGAAACCTACTCCAAACCCTCACTGGTCATTCTAACTCGGTTTTGTCCCTAGCATACAGCCCCGATGGTCAAAGCCTGGCTAGTGGGAGTAGGGACAAGACTATCAAACTGTGGAATGCCCGCACAGGAAACCTACTCCAAACCCTCACTGGTCATTCTAACTCGGTTTTGTCCCTAGCATACAGCCCCGATGGTCAAAGCCTGGCTAGTGGGAGTGAAGACAAGACTATCAAACTGTGGAATGCCCGCACAGGAAAGCTACTCCAAACCCTCACAGGTCATTCTGACTCGGTTTGGTCTCTAGCATACAGCCCCGATGGTCAAACCCTGGCTAGTGGGAGTGAAGACGACACTATCAAGATTTGGCGGTTAAAGTAATCATTGATAGGATTTTATTAGCAATGGTCTATTTTATCATCCTGTAAATCCTTTAATCCTGGACATCCTGATTCAGACAATTTTACTAACCTATTTCCTCACCATAAATCTATGAATCATAAAGTTTTTTATCTTGATGGTAAAAAAATCAATAACAAACAAACATTTTTAAAACAAGCTGCTGAAGCAATGGAATTTCCTACATACTTCGGTGCTAACTGGGATGCTTTTGATGAATGTATCACCGATTTAACATGGTGTCCGGCTCAAAGATATGTGATATTATATGATCATGCTGATATCTTTGCTCAAGCTGAACCGACACAGTACCAAATAGCATTGGATATTTTAAATTTAGCCAAAGAATACTGGGAAGCTAATCATATTCCTCTCAAGCTTTTCGTTATTAACAAATAGGTAAAGTTACTTTTTCACTATTTGGAGATTGTTTGTTGTGGTTGTCAGAATCAGGATTTCCAGGATTTAAGGATGTACAGGATTTGATTGATTTTTTACCTGATGAAAATAAATATAATATTCCATCATTCCCAATAGTCGGTTTAAACCGACTTGAGCTTTTAGACAGGGAATTAATTCCCTGGCTTCTGGCTATTTGGAGATTGTTTGTTGTGGTTGTCAGAATCAGGATTTCCAGGATTTAAGGATGTACAGGATTTGATTGATTTTTTACCTGATGAAAATAAATATAATATTCCATCATTCCCAATAGTCGGTT
>NZ_JADEWA010000585.1:0-2835 GCF_015207865.1 Dolichospermum sp. LEGE 00246 | reverse complement strand
GTAATCAACCGCGCTAACTTAGGTATGGAAGTAATGCACGAGCGCAACGCTCACAACTTCCCCCTAGACTTGGCTGCTGCTGATGTTGCTCCTGTTGCTTTAAGCGCTCCTGCAATCAACGGTTAATCGGTTTAGTTAAATAGAAAACGCTCTCCAATTATGGGGGGCGTTTTTTTGTGTTCATTTTTCACATTCGCGTTTAGTCACATAATGCCGATAGCGAAACATGGCTTCTAGTTGTGCTTGTAATAACCAACCACTCATAAATTCTATGCCATCACCACCGGGCATGGCATAAGTAATATTATCGGTTAATTTAGTTTTGCCGTTTTCTTCTGTAAATTCATGACGATGTACCCAGGACTCAAAAGGTCCAGATATCTGTTCATCGGTAAATAGGCGATATTTTTCATAGTCTGTGTGCCGTGCTAACCAAGTTAAAGGTAAAATACCCAGAAAAAGCCGAAATTCTGTAATTGCCCCGGCTTCTAGCCCACCTTCACGTCTAACGATTTGTACAGGTTGCCAAGGTGGAGTGAGTATTTGGAGTATGTCTGGTCTTTCGTGGAATTTCCAAACTACTTCAACTGGTGCGTTAATGATTGAGGAATGTTTAAAGTGCAACATGAACAAAAAACCTAAAATTGAGCCTTTAGATTCATTATTGACAATTTCATGAGGAAATAGGCTGAAAACCTCGGAATTGTCATCTAAAAATAGTTAAATTTAGTATAACGAGAGAATGCACTAAAAAGCTGATGCGACGATAGGGAAGTGCTGCTGCAAGCAGTTCGCTAATTGAGGTATAAAAAATATTTTATCAAGTTTTTGGAATTTACCCGTTGATATATCATTTATTATGCAATAATGGGAGTCGAGAAGTAATTCGGTGGACCTCGTTTGTTTTTAGTATTGATAGGCTTTTTCCCTTTGGTATTTACAGACTTTTCTCCGAAATCTAAATCTCTACACTCTTATGATTTTGGAGAAAATCTATGTCAATTTATGTAGGCAACCTCTCTTATGAAGTTACCCAAGACGGCTTAAGCGAAATTTTCAAGGAGTATGGCACTGTAAAGCGTGTTCAGCTACCTACCGACAGAGAAACTGGTAAAGTTCGCGGTTTCGGTTTCGTAGAAATGGAATCAGAAGCAGAAGAAGCAAAAGCCATTGAAGCACTTGATGGTGCTGAATGGATGGGACGTGATTTAAAAGTGAACAAAGCTAAACCAAGAGAAGAACGTACTCCTTTTGGTGGTGGAAATCGGGGTGGTGGGAACTTCGGCGGTGGAAGCCGTAACCGTTACTAATATCCATAGATTTAAGGTGGATAAATATCCGCATTGAGGATAATTAGGTTTAACAAAAGCTCAGGAATGAATACCTGGGCTTTTTTATGGCAAATTTTCTGCACAGGATCAATATTGACTTAACCCGTATTTCTCACGAACAATGTAATCGCAATTTCTATAACCCGTATAGAGAATCGGTTTCCGGTATTTTTTACTGGGTTGATTTTTGATGCAGTGTGAAACTCCAGAATCCAGATTTTACGAGGGTTTGAGAATTTTGGTGAAAAATCCAGGGTAAAATGGCATCAAAAGAGATATTTTGGCAAATTGGCACAAGTTATGGACAAATATTATCATAATTAGGGGTCAGCACTTGTCAGCATGATTAGTCATAAAATGTTACTTTAGAAAACTATAACTAAGTCATATTTTCGCACATCTACCCATGCCTTATCTTATCACTGCTGGGGAAATTCGTTCCCTAATTACTGAATATAGCAAAGCTAAAACTCTGTGGATAGATACAGAAGTTGCTGATTATAAAACTCGTAATCCTAGATTATCACTAATTCAGGTGTTGAATAATCCTACTGATATGACTGGTAATAGTGTTTATTTGTTAGATGTTCTCGATAAATCAGATGTAATTGCTGATTTTGTGGAAAGGATTATGACTAATGATGCTATTGAAAAAGTTTTTCATAATGCTGGTTATGATGTGCAATATTTGGGAGGTAAAAGGGCTAAAAATATTACCTGTACTTTGACAATGGCTAAGAAAATTCCCATTTATTTACTACCGTTACCTAATTATCAACTGAAAACTCTAGCAACTGAACTTTGTAATTTTCATGATATTGATAAACAAGAACAAAGGAGTGATTGGGGAAAAAGACCATTAACTGAATCTCAACTAGAATATGCTTATCTTGATTGTATTTATTTGGCTCAAGTACATTTAAGATTATTAGAATTAGAGGCTAATTTTCAGGTAGATCCAATTAAGGAAGATTTAAATTTATTGACTGCTAGATATAGAGAAATTGAACAGCAACAAAAAATACTTAAGTCAGAATTTGAGCATTTACAAGAACGGGTAAAAAAAGCGATGTTAGTTCAAAATATTGCCGAAACATCGCATTGTAAATTAACAAGTTATGAGCGAAAAACTTTTAAAACTCAGTTTCAGGAATTGGTAAATTTAGTAGAAAATCAAGGTGTTGATTTAGATTTTACTATTACTTTAACTGAAGATATTCGCAAAAATTTGGGGGTAAATCTGGAAAAGTTAACTGTAAATGTTGATACAAATACTTATTGGAAAATCACTCCTAAAAATCAGGAAGATGAGGAAGATTAAGAGCAAATATTGAAAACCTCTGTGAACTAATTTTAATCATACTTCCGAATACTGGTATGAAAATTTTCATGAAAGTGCTAACAAAATTAACAGAATTATCAGCGGTAATCTAGTAATAATCTAAATCTAGATAGTAAGGATTTTATTTTTAATATTTACTAATATGCGGTGATTGGCTAGATA
>NZ_JADEWA010000584.1:0-2869 GCF_015207865.1 Dolichospermum sp. LEGE 00246 | reverse complement strand
CTTTAGTGCTTCCAGATTATCCAACCGAGCAGAAACTTGTAATTCTTTAGGAATAAAAATTTCTGGACTGAGTAAATAAAATTTACCGATTCCTGCGGCTTTAGCAGCTTGCATATCCGATATTCTATCACCAATTAGGATTGAGCTTTGCAAGTCTATAGGATATTTCTGACAAGCTTGTTCAATCATTCCTGGTAACGGTTTACGACATCGGCAGTTTTGACGGTAATTAGATATAGTTGATTGGGGATGATGTGGGCAGTAAAACACATCCAGTATTGTTATATCTTGGTTATTAAATTGCTCATACATCCAGACAGTAAGACTTAAAAAATCTTGTTCAGAATAGTAACCACGAGCAATACCTGATTGATTTGTGATCACAATTAGCTTATAACCTAAATCTTGTAGTAGACGACAAGTAGCAAAAATGCCATCATTAAATTCAAACTGCTCACATCTAAAAACATAGTGATGATCAATATTAATTACTCCATCTCGATCAAGAAAAGCCACTTTAATCACTGGTAATTATTCTCCTTTAGATTCAGATCCCCGACTTCTGATATCATCTGATAATTTATGGTGATGATCACAGAAGAATTCGGGGATTTTTTTCTTATTTTAACATTTCCTCAACTTTGTTCATGATGCCAATAGTATCAATACCTTGATGGGGGAGTTGTTCCCAAATTCCGCTACAACCTTCTTGATGAGTTCCCATATAGGCATATTTGGGAGAAAACCCTCTTTCTAGTAACCATGAACCAAAACGGATACCTAAACCTGTACGCCGATTTAAGGATTCAACTACTAAAACAAAGGGTGTTGAACCAATTTTTGCCATGATTTCTTCATCTACTAGATTCAATGTGGATTTATTGATTAAACCGACATTAATTCCCTGTTTTTTCAGGCTTTCTACTACTTCTAAGGCGCGGTAAAGTACCTCTCCAAAGCTAACGATATAGCCGGCTGTTCCTTCTCGTATTACGTCATCTTTTCCAGGAATAAATGTATAACCATCTGCAAATAAAGGTTTACTATTGGTATCCAGAATATCGGGTACTGGGGAACGACTAGAAAAGAGAAATCTTAACCCTGGTTGATCAAATACAGTTTCTACACAAGCTTTCATTTGATGTCCGTCGGCGGGATAATAGAGACGGGTTTGATAAGCGTCTTCTAAACCGTTATCGGCAAACATATTATTTAACCCAAAATGGCAGGTGTTATCTCCTAATTCATCTATCCCACTATGGGAAAATTGACAAAGAACGTTGGATTTATTAAGCCGTGCCATTGTAATTTCAGAAATACACATTTCCAAAAAGGCACTATAAGTGCTGAAAATGCCTTGTTTTCCTGCTTCCATGCCAAATCCTGCCGCCGCAGAGAAGTTTCCTCTTTCCATGATGCCGCCATGATAGAAAATCTCTGGATAGGCTTGACTAATTTTATTGATACCACAGGATTCTCCTAAATCACTGTCAATACACATTACCTTTTCTCGCCGTTCTGTGGGTGTCATTTGACTGAGAAGAGAGACAACGGTAGCATCAAAAATATGGCGTGTTTTGCTGCTAGAACCCGTAAAAGAGTAGGTATGTGTGAGGGGAATAACTTTTTTGAGGTAATTGACGGCTGATGTATGTCCGCGAGTTTCTAAATAGGCGATCGCTAACTCTGGTGATAGGGCATCATGTCCTAAAGGTGTGCCTTCTACTCCAACAATACCGGGAGTCATAGGACGTTTATTAATTACTGCTACTGGTCCATTAATAGTGACAGCTTGACAGAGACGAGTATATAAATCATCTAAATCTTCCCCTGCTCCAGTTAATACAGTTAATCCATGTCCAGCTAAAGTTTGACCGACGTTATAACCCTTGAGATAATCTGTTGGATATCCGCTACAGGTGGAATTGTTATCATCAATAATTAATTTGATATTGAGATTTTTAGCCACAGCTAAACGGGCGGCTTCGGCATTATTTCCTTCTTGCTGTGAACCATCTGAACCTAAACAGAATACTACTTGATGAGGATGTGCGATCGCTACTCCATTCACATAAGCCCAGAGGTGTCCTAATCTTCCCGAACTAAATTTTACACCAGGAGTGCGTCCTCGTTCTGGATGTGCAAGTAGTAATGAATAGGCTTCTCGATAATGCAGCAGATTTTCTGCATCAAGATCACCCTGTAAAGTTGCCATTAAATATTGTGTAGCAACGCGGTGTCCTGCTTCATCAAAGAAAATTGGCACAAATTTATCTGCTACTCCCCGAAAGAAAGCATCTAAAATCATCACTTCGGGAACTGTATCATAAGCTCCTCCTGTATGACCTCCCACACCTTTGGCTGCTGCTACAGCGGTAAAAAAAACAATAGTATCTCGACAAAATTGAATATTAGCTTTCAGAATTTCTCTTTGTTCATTAGTCAAAGTTGAATTAGTCGGGTCTAATTTTAACGGTTTGTAAGCATTGAGGTCAATAGGAAAACTAGAAGTTGTAACAGTCATTGATTTTTGTTCCTTATAGGATTTTAGATGCTGACTTTTGGATTTTAGATTATCCCAATCATTTTTCAAACATTGCTAAATTTTAATATTATTACTTCCTGCACCTCTGGGTAAAAAAAATGATATTTTTAATCGAATTTAACAGTTGAAAAAATCAAAAAAACGGCTCTCCTAGAGTAGTTACAGAAAATTAATACTTGATATCAGGTTAAGTCCTAACATGGTAGGGGATTCAAGAATCAGAAAGCATTTTTTTATTAAATCTTCGATTCTATTTGAGCGAAACCTAGTTATATCAGGTATTTTAGGTTTTTTAGTATTAACTTATCAAACTAAGTCTAGGAT
>NZ_JADEWA010000583.1:0-2870 GCF_015207865.1 Dolichospermum sp. LEGE 00246 | reverse complement strand
ACCTCTATTCAATTTGTTATTGTGATTTCTCTTTCTCAAATGCAGTCTTCAGGGTTTTGTGAATTTTAGATTTTAGATTTTAGATTTTGGATTGATAAGTCCAATCTAAAATCCAAAATCCAAAATCCAAAATCATCAGGCTTTCCTGGTGTCTATGGCGCGGTGGAACCACACTGATCCCTTCCCGAACTCAGAGGTGAAACGCTGCTGCGGCGACGATAGTTTGGGGGTAGCCCCACGTGAAAATAGCTCGATGCCAGGTCTATTATTCCATACAACAAAGCCTCCTCTATTTATTTAGAGGGGGTTTTGTTTAGTTTTCATAAAACTAAAAGTCACTAGGGCATAGGGCTTTAAAGCTCGGTCAATGTCTTCATGGAAGAGTCGCCGAGAAGCCCATAAATTATTTGAATCAGTATCACAGCTAGAAGATTTGTTAAATAAATTGCTAGTTTATTTTCTAACACTTTTTGGGATAATTCGCTTATCATTTTATTTGATTAGGTCATATTTACTATATATGACCCATTTTTTTTCCTACATTATGTATCTCTGGCTATGGAGAAACTCGTAATTGTTTATCGCCAACTACTTTACCCAAATTACTGCAACAGTTAGGTTTTAATCCGCGTTTAGTTGAAGTAGAATACAATGGCGAATATTAAGTAGTAAGACAGAATTAATTACACAATGTTATTGCGTTAGCGAGGCGTGGCGTTAGCCATATGGAACGAAGTGAAATGAGGCAATAGCGTTCGCGGAGCGTCCCGGAGGGAACTAGCGCTGCTGCAAGCAGTTCGCAAGGGTTGTGATTGCTTCCCTTCGCTCGCAATGACTGTAAATATTTTTTTCCAATTACTTACATAATCAATTTTGGACTGCAACTCAAATCAAAAATCGCGCACTTGGAAGTGGTCACCATCCTTGGTCGTGGTTAATTTAACAAACAAGAAGAACAAGATTCAGGACTATATAACCAGCGATGATAGGTCTTCCGTTTCGCTAATTCCCTACCTTGACGGCCAAGTTTTTCCCGAAGCTGTGAATCTTGACATAACCGATTAAAAGTTTGCAAAACCTCATAACCAGAATCGGGATTTACTAACAGGCCATTTTCTTCATGATGAACTGCATCTAAAACACTACCTAAACGAGAAGCAATTACAGGTTTGCCAAAATAACCAGCTTCTAAATAAACCATACCAAAATTATCTATGGTTTTATCTTCATAATTATCTGAGTTTAACATGGCGAAAATATCACAAGCTGCATAATAACCGGCTAAATCCCTTTCTGGCACATACCCTGCAAAATGTACCCGTTGATCAATTCGTAACCTTTCCGCTTGAGATTTTAGCTGGATTTCACAAGATCCTTCACCGCAAATAATGCAATGAACATCCACACCAAAATTTAGCAATACGGGAATATTATCTATTACCCGGTTAAAGTTTTTATATTTAACTAAATTACCCACAGAAAGAATAACTATCGCTGTTTCAGGAATATTATAAATCTGCCGGATACGATTACGTAAATCATCAATATGACTCAAACTAGTGGGATTGCCAAATCTTTCTGACCTCACTACCGGATTTATCACATGAGTGGGTGTATCTAGCCGAAAAGTATTTCTTAAAAAATTGCGAATATAAGAACTATTACAAACAATTCCATCAGCACGATTGAGAGTTAATTTTAATAGCCATCTCCATAACGGATTACTAGTTACACTTAGTAAATCATTACCATGTAAATAGATAAAAAAGCGAATTGGTAAAATATAACTGAGTAACAACAATGCCGGAAAATCATAGCCGTGACACCATTCAATGTAGCGGTAATGATAGCGAAAATATAATTTAATAGCTAATAAAAAAGCAGCAATAATATTAAAACCAGATTGGATTATATTTCCTAGCCAGTGATCACAGCAAGCCGGAAAATTAAGAAAATTAACCCAACGATAAACAGGAAATTGTTGGGATTTATCGAATTTCTTATCTCCAGCACAACTACCAGCTAAAACAATTACCCGATCTGGATCTTGTAAACAGCGATTATAGACATATTCACCAATTACAGCCTCGTTTGGGCGAAATATTCGGGAAATAACGAGGATATCTGGGTAAGCTGTTTTATGTCTAACTTGTGACCCTAGTTGTGATATATTTTCCATAATTAAGCTTGATAAATTAACTGGAATTAGGGTATTATCTTAAATTCAATAAAAAGCTGTTACTTCTGTTCGGTTGTAGCACTACTAAATTCTTGCTGAATTTTGCCGGATATAGAAATAAAGTTTTTAGATATTGCTGATTCAAAAAAAATGCAATACCTTTATTAAATTTGTGAGCATTCAGATTCAGTCAAAATAATAACGGATTTTA
The DNA here is from genome assembly GCF_015207865.1 of Dolichospermum sp. LEGE 00246. Classification (NCBI taxonomy): domain Bacteria; kingdom Bacillati; phylum Cyanobacteriota; class Cyanophyceae; order Nostocales; family Aphanizomenonaceae; genus Dolichospermum; species Dolichospermum sp. LEGE 00246. Next base: position 480 of record NZ_JADEWA010000583.1, on the reverse strand, counting down.
GAGTTGTCTGAGATTATTTTTATCAAATATTTCTCCTCTATATTCCCGACTTACCAAGTATTATGACTCCTGAATTGTTATTAAAATTATCAAACACCTGACTGACAAAACTACAAATTGTTACCCTATTTTACCGCTGATCATTGTCCGATTTGCCCAGGTTTACTAATGCTAGATAATTTACCTGCATAATTAAAGATAGTCATGATTTAGAGCTAATACTGCCAAGAGATTACTCAGAAACTGCTTGGAAAATTGTTAAATCTAACTATTTCCCTTAGAATACCCTAAATACTGGCTATTTTAGTGCCAAATCGCCAGAAAATATTAGTGATCTTGTAATCTGAGTCATAGCATTTACTTGCAAATAATGATTTAATAACCCTGATTATTTCTACCTTTGTTGATTAGGGGTATCAATCATTGCATTTAGCCCAGCTTAAATTTGAATACCTTTAAATGGTAATCGTAGATATATTT
>NZ_JADEWA010000582.1:0-2892 GCF_015207865.1 Dolichospermum sp. LEGE 00246 | reverse complement strand
CTCCAAACCTCTCCCCGCTTCGGGGAGAGGTTTGGAGAGGGGTTTGTTTATACATTAAAAACTTCTCAAACACCCTCTAAGACCAAGATGGATGAAACTAATTGGAAATAGTGTTTCAGTTCCCGTAATTGATAAATTGTGCAAAGCTATTGTTGAAACTGGTGTCTTTGAAAATTAAGATAAGTCAAGCAACCCCATAAAAACCCCATCATGTTCACTGAAACTACCTTCACAAATTGGATAACTTGCCCTCAACCCAATCCCCATGCCAAAGTACGCCTATTTTGCTTTGCTTATGCCGGTGGTAGTGCTACGATTTTTCGGACATGGGCTGATGATTTACCAGCAACTATTGAATTATGCCCCATAGAAATTCCCGGAAGAGGCAAACAAATCAAATCACCTCCATACACAAAAATTCAACCTCTAGTTCCAGCAATAGCTACCAATATCATTCCCTATCTAGATAAACCCTATGCTTTCATCGGTTACAGTATGGGTGCATTAATTAGTTTTGAGTTAATTAGGCTACTGCGCTCTAAATATAATTTTCACCCTTCACATTTTTTTGTTGCTGCTCATCAAGCCCCACAATTATCTGCTGAAAAACCGCCAATTTCTCAATTACCAGATACCGATTTTTTAGCCAAAATATCCCAATTGAATGGAACTCCCCAAGAAGTGCTAAACAATGCCGACTTGATGCAGATATTTTTACCGATTATCCGCGCTGATTTTACAGTTTTGGAATCCTATATTTATACTCCCCAACCTCCTTTAGATTGTCCTATTACTGCTTTCAGTGGTTTACAAGACCCAAGAGTTAGTTATACTGCCATTGCTGCATGGGAAAAACAAACTGTCGCCCCTTTTTTATTACAAATGATAGATGGTGATCATTTTTTTATCAACACTGCTAAGACTACTTTACTTAACCATCTAATTCAATCCCTCCAATCCTATTTCTAATTTATCTTCTAAAACATGAAAAATATACCTAGTGATGGGGGAATCATTACCGAATCTATACTAATTAACAGATTCCAAAATAATTGAGGATTTATATAGTACGGTTATCACGACGATCATATCCATAAAACCGAACTGTAATCAATTGATTTTCTGGTGCTACTATTTAATTGGGAAGCTAAAGATTAAGCTTCAAGAAGTTAAAGGTTAGAAGTTTTACCAGTAGTATTATTGTTTACCAAGTCAGAAGCTTAAGATTCAGTCTCACCAAATCAGAAAGTCCAATAGTGAATTTTTGAGGAGATATATATGACACTAGTACGTTGGAATCCTTTACGGGAAATAGAACGCTGGGAACCATTCCCTGAAATGGGTATTATCCGTCAGCAAATGGATCGTTTGTTTGAGCAATTATTACCACCCGACGGAGGGGAAAAAATAGGATTGACTTTTATTCCTCCTGCCGAAATTGCGGAAACCGATACTGATTTGAAGTTGAAAGTCGAAATACCAGGCTTAGATGCGAAGGATCTTAATGTTGAGGTCACTCCTGAGTCGGTTTCTATTAGTGGCGAGCGCAAATCGGAAACAACAACAGAAGCGGAAGGCATGACTCGCTCAGAGTTTCGTTATGGCAAGTTCCAACGGATAATCGCCTTGCCTGCGGTCGTGGATAATGAGAAGGTCGTAGCAGAATATAAGAATGGAATTCTCCATTTGACCATTCCTAAAGCCGAATCAGAAAAACACAGGGCTGTGAAGGTTAGTCTCGGCTAATGGTTTTTGGTTGAAATGAAGTAGTAAGGGTCAGTAACCCAGCCCTAAAGGGACTGGGCTTGCAAGAGTAATCAAGCAAGCCGTACTGACCAGACCACCCTAAGAGACTTGCCCTTCGACTTCGTTCAGAGCAAGTCTCTTGGGGTAGCCGTTATTTGAGTCACGACACCTCGGAAGGCGTAGCCCCTTTGGGGTTCAGCAGTCGCTCATGGGGGAAACTCCCAAGACCGCGCTGCTTCACTAGTTCCCCGCTCTGTCATTTGCAATCAATTCATCCTTCATTTTTTTGTGGCAAGTGGGAGGGATAATAATTCATGATTAATGGTTTATATTCTAAAAATATGTTTCTAATTACATAGTTAATTCTCAAGATAGATGCTAAAGAGCATTTTTATATTTATGAGTTATGGGGACAAAAATCTAGCCTATATTCTTTTCTTACTTTTATGTAAGATATGAGCAAATATATCTCAGTCGCTGTTAATATATCGGAAATAGCAGTTTGTATCTTTGACCTAGATAGGAGGTTTCAATTTTTGAGAAAACTTCTACAAAAACACACACTGATACAGTTTCATTTGCTTGAATAGCTATATAAAGAGGATTGAGATTGGCAATTATTAATTATGGCAACCAAAGTAATTGATGTTAGAGAATATACTGTCCGAGCGCACAAAAGACTGATTCATACACGAGTTTTCCACTTTGTTTGTAAAGAATGTAATCAGGCTACAAAGCGGGAAACTTTCGGAACTCGCCCTTTATATTGTGAAAGTTGTCGTCCTCCCCAACCTCCTAAAAAATCACTCCAGGTATCTACACCAAGCAAACCTAGAGCCATGACTTACACCAGCAATATAGATTTAGGTTGAGTGAATTGCTGTCAACCACCCATCACTTCCATTCGGGTAAGTGAGGGCTTGTAAAAGCCTAGTTGGACTCAGTTCTTAACGGAACTACGTTAGAGGTAAGAGTTAAAGACCTACCAGGGGATGCGTAGCTAGTTCCCTGCTCTAGAACTTCAAAGTTAAACAGGCTTAAGGGTTAAACCAGTGCTTTTAAGATAGTTACCGACCTCTAACATTGTCGTTCGCGCGTGCCGGAGGCATCTAGCTAACATTACCCGCAAGGAGGCTCTTTGGAGCA
>NZ_JADEWA010000581.1:0-2898 GCF_015207865.1 Dolichospermum sp. LEGE 00246 | reverse complement strand
AGGTAGGGGAAGTAGGGGAGGCAGGGGAGGCAGGGAGAAGATAACAACTGACCAATGACCAATGACCAATGACCAATGACCAATGACAAATGACCAATGACCAATGACCAATGACCAATGACCAATGACCAATGACCAATGACAAATGACAAATGACAAATGACAAATGACAAATGACAAATGACCAATGACCAATGACCAATGACCAATGACCAATGACAAATGACAAATGACAAATGACAAATCTCGTTTCCAAATAGGTAACAGTCACAGCTTCTTTAAGCCTGATCATTTATGCTAAAAGTTATGCACTCAACCGCCAATCCGACTATACCAAAATCACATTGGGAGGATTTAAACCAAATCCCAGTCCCAAACACAACTCAATGGGAAAATATTAAAACTCAGTTAGATTTAGTGCTATTAGCCCTAGAAACCTTAACTGGTATTGGTTCAGAAGCCATGCTGTCAGCCGCAGTTAGTCTGAACTTAGAATCCAAAGTACCAGATCGGGTGGCATTGTGGCGATTGCGGCAATCCAATCCCCTCCGCAAAAGTCAAGGGGGACGGAAAAAGTTAGATGTGGAAGAAGCGCGATCGCTAGTTCTCATTATCTGCTATCTCGCCAAACAACACCAAGAATTAATTCGTCGGGCTGTAGGTTTATTAGAACAATTGACAGCAAATAAGCAAAAACCTCACCAAGCCGCCCTATTAGGAGACTATATAGACGCTTTTTGTAATACCTACCAAGACCGGATGGAAGAGGAAGAAGCAACTTCAACAGATTTGCTTACCAACCTCGCCCTCAAACTGTTAATAAATTTACTCTTTTATAGTGCATCTGGTGGACATCGGCGGTTGTGGTTAGCACTCATAGACCTTTCCACAAAATAATTTGGGATTTTTGATTTTCATTCCCCATCTAAAATCCAAAATAACTATTTTTTTCTTTGTAATTGTTGTTATGTCTCCATCCAATTCTGTAATTCGTCGCTACACCCCCCCGACTTGTACATTAGAAATATCAGCGCAAAATTCCCCTTTGTCAAGGTGGACAGACAAAACGGTGATTAGTGATCTCAGTTTTAGCTTGCGATTTGATGATCCGCGACTACCAGAAGCAAGTACAATAATCATTGAGGGCGATCGCCAGCAACTAGAAATTTTATGTGATACCGTTACCACCTACGTTCAACAGATTCTGCAACAATCTGCGGAAGATTTTAGTATTACCTTATTAGGCAGTGATCATCCCCACGCAACATCAGAACCAGAATTAACAGACATTCTCCCATCTCTCCTTCCTACCCAAAATATCCCATCCTTTAAAACCCAAACTTCCCAAACAAAAGCATATTTAGAACCCAGTCATAATTTAACTCATCAACTCTTTTTTGGTGATCTTGCTAACGAAACATCTGGACAAGTAATTGAACTGAGTTTACTACAACTATTTGATTTAGCAACAGCTTTAGACGAATACTCATCTGATATAGTCGTCTTACCAACTACCAGCCATCAAATTATTAAACCGAGTCTACCTCAGTGGGCCCCTATCGCCGCAGTCTTAGTATTAGCAGCCGGTTTAACACCATTCACCTGGCAATATGCCAATAACATTCAGAAAAATCGCCAGAAAGTCGCCAAAAACGCCCTCCAGTCTCCCGAACCAGTTGCTATAGAACCTACTCGACAAGATCCTATACCAACACCGTCCCTGCCGTTAATCACCCCTCAACCCCAACTAACACCACCACTTCCTAACCTGAGTACCCCCGCACCACCCCTTTCCTTTCCTAATGCAACCATCCCAGCCGCACCATCACAAACATCTCAACCGCCATTAACCATACCATCCGATACTTCCTCCTATCCCTTACCAGCCATCATCCCCAATTCCAACATCACAAAAGTAACAAAAGCCATCCCAAATGCTTCAACTATTCTCAATAAAAAAGGAATAAATCCCCCCAAATCCAAGAATGTACCATCTGAGATTACCCAACCATCCCAGTCTATTGCCACCATCCCCAACAACAATTTGAGTAATATTCCGAACCTAATTCCCACCCCTGCTGCTGCGGAATTATTGCCAAGTGTTGCCGGAAATACTATCCCAGAACAGGCATCTCCAATAGAAAATCAAGATAGTTTAGCAAGCAGATTAAGAACCGCAACCAAACCCACCTCAGATACCCCATCTACTGATAATAAAACGTTATTTGATACACCTCAAATAGCAGAAGCGAGAGAATACCTCAACAAGCGTTGGCAACCACCAACCGGACTTTCTCAAACTCTAGAATATAGTTTAACATTGAGTATTGACGGCAAAATCGAGAGAATTTTACCATTAAATCAAGTCGCCAGAGAATACATTGATAGTAGTGGTATTCCCGAAATTGGCAAACCCTTTGTTTCTAGTAATAAAGCTGGGCAAAACTTGAGAATCCGAGTTATCCTCAGTCCTGATAGCAAGGTACAAACATTTCCAGAAACACCATAATCATCGAAAATTTGATTTTGGTACTCTACAGTAGGGTGTGTTACCGACAGCGTAACGCACCATTATTAATAATTTAAGTAAGTGAACATAAATACAATTGATATAAAGTCGCTTTTTCAAGTTCTATTTGTGCATGAGGATTGAATTCAAGAAACATCAGCGATTCCTTAATCTTTGCAATTCACCTTGTTGATTATAGAATCTTATTTTACCTTTCAAGTTTTACCAAATTACAGGACAGTCATAGTTTTGGAAAACTGAGTCTCGACTAATTAATGTGGCATTTTCAACTTTAGATTGAGCTATTAGAAGTCTATCAAATGGATATTTGTGGTGTAGAGGTAAGTTTTTTAGTTCCAGAATATGGAGAAATATTATAGATACTAAAG
>NZ_JADEWA010000580.1:0-2900 GCF_015207865.1 Dolichospermum sp. LEGE 00246 | reverse complement strand
GAATTATAGAGAAACTAATAATTGTCAGAATCAGGATTTACAAGATTAAAGGATTTACATGATTGTTATTTGATGGTTTATAGATGAGATTCATCTTACTTCATCCTCATCATAAATAACTAACTAACCAATAATTAAACAATCACATCCTGCAAATCCTCAAATCCTGGACATCCTGATTCAGACAAGCTAATAAATTTTACCTGCCCAAATCGTGCATTTCATTAATTGCCTTCGCACACATTTGAGTAACTCTTTCCAACTCTTCCTTATTAGTAGAACTGGGAGCATCAATTAATTGACCAATTCTAATAGTCAAAGGTACAGAACGGGGTAGAGAAGAACCCGGTTGTAAAATCTGTTCACTTCCCCATAAACTTACTGGTAAAAAAGGAGCTTTAGCCTTAGCTGCGAGGAGGGCTGCACCTCTTTTCGGTTCATGGATGCGACCATCATTCGTGCGCGTACCTTCTAAAAACACACCTACAGCCCAACCATTTTCTAAATACTCTAAAGCAGAACGAATCGCATTGCGGTCAGCACTGCCCCGACTGACAGGGTAAGCACCGTATAATTTAATTGCTTGTGCTAAAACAGGAACTTTAAATAATTCTTCCTTAGCCATGTACGCGACGGGACGACGGACACAACTAGAAACTATGGGAGGGTCAAAATAACTAGCATGATTACTAACGACTATGACAGCACCAGATTGGGGGACATTTTCCGCACCATAAATCTTGCCCCGAAAGTATGCGTGTAATACGGGACTAACCACCGACCACTTAAAGGCGTGATACAGTGCCAAACTAATTAAGGGTTCACGAATTCTAGTCACAGAAGATAGTATAAATAAAATAGAATACAAAAGTCAATCAATTTTGGATTTACGATTTTGGATTTTGGATTTACTCCACCCTCAAGTATGGAGCTTGGGGATTTTAGATTAGCGATTTTGGGATTAATTCCGCCCTGAAGGGGCGAGGCTTGTACCGAAAATTCCCAATCCAAAATCTAAAATCCAAAATCTAAAATTTTTCGGTCAGAATTCAGGAGTCAGAACTTATTTTAACCTCTAACTCCCCAATCTAACTGCTTATTTTTCCTACATTAGTTGCCTAATGTTAAAGCCTGTTGTCCTTGAGGTGAAGTAGCATAACCTAGAAATGCTTGCACTCCGGCACTAGCAGGGTCTTTATAGACATAATACAGCGATCGCTTATAGGGATAACTAGCCGCTTCTGGAGTCAAGCCTTCAATAGCCACGACGCGCGCGGTTTGCTGATTAGCAACTTGAGCAAAAGTCGCATAGCCGATACCATCTGTTTTCAAAGCTTGAACTAAGGGAGTGGTCGCATCTTGGGGTAAAGTCGTAATGTTGGGTGTAGTCCCAAAATTAGCTCCTTTTAAGACTAATTCTTTAAAAGTTTGATGTGTGCCACTAATTGCTGGACGATTAATGACGCGGATAGTCGCAGATGGACCACCCACTGCTGACCAATTATTAATTTTTCCCTGAAATATATCTGCAATTTGACTACTGGTTAATCCTCTATTAAAAGGATTTGCCTTACCGACTATCAGAGCGATCGCATCTTGTGTTATGGTGACAGACTTCAATCCCTGACCTTGCTCCTGTGCTGTCAAAGGTCTAGAAGCCGCCGCAATATCCACTTTACCAGCCAATAGATCCTGAATTCCCTTATCAGTCCCATTCCCCACAGCCTCTACCTTCGTACCAGGAAACTGTTTCTCAAACCCCTTCCTGAGATTTTGGTTAATTGTCACCATACTCGTAGAACCGTCTATCTTTACAGTCGTACCACTGGCTACTGTCGTTGGTAACGGGAAAGCCGCAGAAGTGGGAGTAGTGGGAGTAGTTGTCTCACCAGTAGGGAAATTACTTTCTGACTGCGTAGTTATCGAAGGTGGGGCAGGATTACGCATAAAAAACCACCAGTAACCACCACCCAAAAGCCCTAAAAATAGCAAAATAAACACAATAGGAGGTGGACCGCTTCTCTGACTCATAAATTCCTAATTATTCTGGTAATTGTTTAGATGGGGAATCTTGTAATCTTTGCAAACGACGAGCAACCTCGTCATCTAATGTCATATTTTCAATCTCAGCCTGGAGTTTTTCGGTAGGATTTTCCGATAATTCCGCCAAAGCCTCCGTCTGTAAATTTCGACGTTCCACAGCACCCCTAGCCTTTTCAAAATCACTTTTAGCCGAGCCAATATCAAACTCATTATTGACCCTAGCAATCATCGCCAGAGCTTCATTCACCTCTGACATATCCTTCATATTTTGCATATCCGCTTTGTAGCTTTCTAACTTCATGCGCTCACGGTTCAGCTTATCCTTAGAAGCCTTGACCGCCGTTTCCGCCTGTTTCACCATTTCCGCTAGTTTAGGCAGGATTTGCTCCGTTTGAATCGCCTTACTCATAGCCATTCGCGCACCTTCTTCATTACCACCTTTTTGAGCAACCATAGCTTGCTGCTCTAAGGTATTAAATTCTTTAATTTTTGCCTCATATTTATTTTTAGCAGTTTTATAAGCCCCCTCCTGAGCCGCAACCGCTACAGCCAACTTCTGAACAGCTTCCTGCATTGACTGAAGGGATTCTTCAGCAACAGCTACAGCCACCTTACCACCGGACTCCACAGGGATTCCCCATAACCAGTTCCAAGTCCCAACTATGGTTCGCCCTGCCCTTTCACCCATTATCCAGTAGACAGCTTTTTTCATAACCCAAAGTTATTTTAGTGAGAGTGGTTATGGTAATATTTTTACTCTAATATGAGCATACATAGCAATTGTCTGTCAGTTTCTTCAAGTATATTTACAGCAAATTGTCATCAAACCCGGAACAAGAACCCCACCCCCAACCCCC
>NZ_JADEWA010000579.1:0-2901 GCF_015207865.1 Dolichospermum sp. LEGE 00246 | reverse complement strand
GGTTTAACCCGATTGACTTTTTTAGCTCGGCGTGATATTTTTATAATGGGAGTGTGTGCATTAATAAAAATTTTGCCCGCATCTAATTATATTGATATAACTATATTACCACATTCAGCGCGATCGCCACCCCTAAAAAAAGAATTTTTTGAAGAAAAACTTAGGGACTTCCAATTAAAAAAATCCCCAAAAGTTTCTTGTGGTGCGGGACGAATTGCCCGCTAATTACCAAGGACAAGGATGCCCATCCCACAAAATTGGGTAATTTATTTTTTGGTGATCCCTTATACTGCAAACGGTTCATAGTTTAACCAAATAAGTAGTGAGACAGAATTAATTACACAATGTCATTGCGTAAGCGTTGCGTGGCGTTAGCCATATGGAACGAAGTGAAATCAAGCAATTCCAAGGGTTGTGATTGCTTCCCTTCCCTCGCAATGACTGTAAATATTTTTGTCCAATTACTTATCAGACAAAAATCCTGTAAAATCCTGAAATGTTGTAAATCATGATTCTGATGAAAAATGAAGATAGCCAACGAGTAGAAATATTCCTCAAAAAATGGAAAGGTTCGCAAGGTAATGAGAGAGCAAATTATCAGGGTTTCTTTTTAGAACTTTGTGATGCTTTGACGGTAGAACGTCCATTACCTAAAGGTAGTATGGCAAATGATCCTTATTGTTTTGATAAAGACATCAAAATTTTTAACAAAGATGGAGTTACTACAAACTTTGCAGACTTCTACAAAGAAGGACATTTTTTAATTGAAGCTAAACAAGGGGGAAATGCAGCTAAACGTGGTACTGCTAAACGAGGAACAAAAACCTACGACATAGCAATGGAAAAAGCTTTTTATCAAGCTCAAAGTTATACGCCTTTTTTACCAAGTAAACCTCCCTTTTTAATTACCTGTGATATTGGTTCACATTTTGAAATTTGGATGAGTTTTAGTGGTAATTATGGCGGTTATGGTGCGCGGGAAAAAATTAATCTTGATCAGCTTTTAGATGAGAAAGTATTTAATCGCTTTGTTGCGATATTTAATGATCCTCAAAGTCTCAACCCGGAAAAATATCGAGCGCGGGTAACAAGAGAAGTAGCTGATACTTTAGCTAAATTAGCGCGGTGGTTGGAACAACAAGGATACGAACCTAAAGAAGTCGCCAATTTCCTCATGCGCTGCATTTTTACCATGTTTGCAGAAGATGTAAAATTATTGAAAGGCGATGTTTTTACTAAAGCTTTAAAAGAACGTTGGTTGGTTGAACCGAAAACATTTAAAACCCAGATTGAAAAACTTTGGAAAGTTATGAATACTGGGGGAGAATTTAACTTTGATGAAATTCCCCAATTTAATGGCAGCTTTTTTAAAGATGCTACAGCTTTTGATTTACCCAAAGAACAGTTAGAAGTCCTATCGGAAGCTGCAAATAAAGATTGGACAGAGGTAGAACCGGCGATTTTTGGGACTTTATTAGAACGAGCTTTAGATAGTAAGGAACGGAAAAGTTTAGGAGCGCATTACACACCCCGATCCTATGTAGAGCGGTTAGTGCGTCCGGTGGTAATAGAACCTTTACGATCAGAATGGTTATTAGTTGAATCGGAAGTTGATCGGTTTTTAACTCTGAAGGAAAAACAGCAAAAACCGACAAAGACACAAATAGAAAAGGCTGAAAATGAGATTCGGGGATTTTTAGAGAAATTACAACAAATTCGGATTCTTGACCCTGCTTGTGGTTCGGGTAATTTCTTGTATGTGACTTTAGATTTGCTGAAAACATTGGAACAGGAAGTACAGATGCGCTTGCTGGATGTTTTGGGTAAGGTGACAACGAATTTATTAGAGGAATTTGATCCCCGGTTAGCAGGAAGAAAACAGATAAATCCAGCGCAATTTTTAGGGATTGAAATTAATCCTAGAGCGGCGGCGATCGCAGAGTTAGTAATTTGGATTGGTTATTTACAATGGCATTTTAAACGCTATGGAAGTACACCACCACCAGAACCGATTTTACAGGATTTTCATAATATTGAACATCGTGATGCGGTGTTAGATTATGATGGCAAGGAGTTAGATATTGATGCTAAAACGGGTAAGGTAAAAACTCGCTGGGGTGGAAAAATGATCAAGCATCCTGTGACGGGTGAAGATGTTCCTGATTCGAGTGATCAAGTTCCTATTTATCGTTATCTTAATCCTCGTCCTGCTCAATGGCCAGATGCAGATTATATTGTTTCTAATCCTCCTTTTATTGGTAAAATAAATATGCTTGAGTCTTTAGGAGAAGGTTATGTCCAGGCAATAAGAGATACTCATAAGGACATACCAGCTTCTGCTGATTTGGTTATGTATTGGTGGAATCAAGCGGCTAAGTTAACTCAGCAAAGTAAAATTAGAGCCTTTGGTTTTATATCAACTAACTCATTACGTCAAACATATAATCGTCGTGTTACAGAATCTTATCTTGAATCTAGTAAAAATCCCATTTCTATTATCTTTGCTATTCCAGATCATCCTTGGTTAGATTCTGTAGATGGTGCTGATGTCCGTATTTCAATGACAGTAGCAACTTTGGGTAATAATGATGGAAAACTACTAAAGCTTATTAATGAAGAGTATATTGAACTATCTGAAGGCAGAGAAATTCAACTATCTTTGGAGAATATTTCTGGAAAAATTCAGTCAAATCTTACTATAGGAGCTTCAGTTACAAAGACAATAGCTTTACAAGCAAATTCAAAACTCGCAAATACAGGATTAACAGTTGGTGGACGTGGTTTTATATTAGATGATAAAGAATATAAATATCTGATTGATACTGAACCAAAAAGCAAGTTATTCATTTTTCCTGTGGTAAATGGAAGAGATTTAACTGATAAAAATAGAAAACTATGGAT
>NZ_JADEWA010000578.1:0-2905 GCF_015207865.1 Dolichospermum sp. LEGE 00246 | reverse complement strand
GAATTAATATGGGAAAAGAAAGAAAATTTTAAAGCTGTTATCATCTTAAGCAATGCTTATTTATTAACTTTAGAAAAAATTAAATTAATTAGTGAAGGTATTAGTAAACTGGCAGAAGATGCCCAGTATCAAAAACAAATTGTGCAGCAAATAGTAAAAGATTTAGCAGTATATCAAGAAATTTATGAATATCAACAGAAAGCTTATAAGATTCGTCAGGAAATAGCTAAACTTGCCCATAATGCCATTAATTTTGAAGATTCTATTCAAGATTATTTTAGTCCCTTTCAATCTTTAATAGATGAGGTGATGAAAGTAGATGAATATTTTTATGCAACTGTTGGAGATATTAAAAGTCTAGGGGATAACATTTTAAATTATCAGTCAAATTTATTTAAGATCGAAGAAAATGAAGGTATTTATCAAACATTTCTCGATTTTATGGTAAAAAGTTATGAGAAAAACACCAGATTAAAAGATGCCTTAATTCAATCTCAATTATTAAATTGGCAAATCCCTAATTTTGAAATAAGTGAAAATGGTGTCTTTTTAGGTCAAGGTATTGATTTAATTTCAAATTATATATCTCAACAAATAACTGATCAAATCCAAACTCTAGACAAAGCAGAAGTAAATTTTATCTCTGTACCATCTCTGGCTACGACTAAAAAAACAGAATTAATGGAAGTAGCTAATGATCATATTAGTTCCCAGCCAGAATTTTTTACCAATCAAGATATTGACTATACCCGATTGCGGGATCTGCTGGCACAAAATCAGTGGAAAGAAGCTGATATGGAAACTGCTAAATTAATGCTAAAAGTCATGAAAAAGAATTACTGGAATGAAGTTTATCAAGAAGATATTGAAAGCTTTCCTTGCCAAGATTTACATATTATTGATCGACTTTGGGAACAATACAGTTATGGTTATTTTGGCTTTAAGATTCAACAAACAATTTGGAGTGAAATGGGTGGTCAAATAGACTATGAAACAGAAAAGAAACTAGGCGATCGTCTGGGTTGGCGAAAAGATGGAAAATGGTTAGATTACGAGGCTTTAACTTTTCAATTATCCCCCATGACACCGATGGGACACCTACCAGCCAAATGGTTACACTATGACCAAAATAGCCTTGACTTATCCTCACCATCATCTACAGAACACCTATCAATGGCAGCTTGGCGCGTAAAGTCTTGGTTAATTTGGCAGATGCACTTGTTCTTTTCTCGTGTAAAAAGCTGTGTATAATTCTTGTTCCAATTGCTATCTCTGACTCTTTTTGTTGCTGTGCTGACGTGCTGGGTAGTTATTCACTCCCCCCCTCTAAAATTATCGAAACCCTTGATCTCTCGTTAAAGATAGGGGGGCAATACTGCTCGGTTAAGGGGAGATAGGGGGTGAATTCAAAAATATTTTGTTCGCGTATGTACTACGAGAACAATAAAAGCTAAAAAACTTGCTTATACCTAACGAAAGGCACGCTGAAAAAACTTAATTGTCAATTGATGAGAATATCCTTAAACCGTGGAACTATAACCCACATTCCGCACCCTCAACTGTCATAGAGAAAAAATACGGAGAAAAAAATCCAAGTGAGCATAAAAACCAACATAGAGAGTGAAAAAAGGCATTTGAGAAACAGTAAATCACCAAAAATACCATAAAAACCTATTCTCAATCCCACATTCCGCACTTCATTTTGTAATATGCGAGTATTTCCTTAATTTTATTTTTCATTGTAATCAATGACTAAAATAGAAGTGATTAGGCGTTATGGGGTTTTAGTAGAATGAGTTGGACAGAAAAACTAGAGCAGTTAAAAGAGTTATTTACAGAAATGGATCAGGCTTTAATAGCCTATTCGGGGGGGGTTGACAGTACATTGGTGGCTAAGATTGCTTATGATGTGTTAGGCGATCGCGCTTTGGCTGTAACTGCGGTTTCTCCTTCTCTATTACCAGAAGAATTAGAAGACGCGAAAATTCAAGCCGCAACTATCGGAATTTCTCATAAAGTTGTCCAAACACAGGAAATGGACAATCCCAATTACACATCTAATCCAGTTAATCGTTGTTATTTTTGTAAAAGCGAATTACACGACACTCTCAAACCCTTGGCTTTAGAGTTGGGTTATCCTTATGTGGTAGATGGTGTAAATGCCGATGATTTACATGATTATCGTCCCGGAATTCAAGCTGCAAAAGAAAGAGGTGCGCGATCGCCTTTAGCAGAAATTGGGGTGACTAAAGCCGAAGTTCGGCAAATTTCCCAACAATTAGGTTTACCTTGGTGGGATAAACCCGCTCAACCCTGTTTAAGTTCGCGCTTTCCCTACGGTGAAGAAATTACCATTGCCAAATTACAGCGAGTAGGTAGAGCCGAAATTTATTTACGAAACCTGGGGTGGCAAAATTTACGGGTTCGTTCCGAAGGTGACACAGCCAGAATTGAATTATCACCAGATAAAATTAAAGATTTTGTCTCGACTACAGATTTACCAACTTTAGTATCCGCATTTCAAAACTGGGGATTTATCTATGTCACCTTGGATTTAGAAGGTTATCGTAGTGGGAAATTAAATCAAGTTTTACCTCAAATCGCTTTAACAAATTAGAGCTTATTCTTCTAAAATTGATGATTGTCAACTTTAGAAGAATTTCTCACATATTCCCTAAAAACTGAAGATAATTGAAACAAGATTTTATCATTTTTTCTTTTCGTGACTAACGTTAAACTGTGGAATAATTCTTATGGAATTACCCTGATTGTTTTTATCCCACATTCCGCACCCCAACTGTCACAGGAGTGGAATTACATAGGCAAGAAATAAAATTGAGAATAAAAAATAACATATTATCGAGAAAATACATTGGCAAAAAAGAAAAACACCAAAAATAGCATC
>NZ_JADEWA010000577.1:0-2919 GCF_015207865.1 Dolichospermum sp. LEGE 00246 | reverse complement strand
CTATATTTGAGTGATCTGCAGGACCAGCAAGAACTAACCCCGAATTTGATGCTTTTGCAGTTGGTGGTGACAGAAAAAGACAAAAGTGCCGTAATTGGTAGAAAGCTATTGCAGGAAGCCGACACAACAGGCGAGTTTCAAAGGCGATTGAGTTTAATCGAGACTATACTGGCTAATAAGTTCCCTGAGTTAACTAAGGAGATCATCATGAATATGCTAGAGTTAGAAACTGTGGATATTACCAAATCCCGTTTTTACCAAGAGATTATTGTCGAAGGTCTTCAGGAAGGTCGCCAAAAGGGTCTTCAGGAAGGTCGCCAAAAGGGTCTTCAGGAAGGTCTTCAAAAGGGTCTTCAGGAAGGTGAGGCTAATTTAGTTATTCGTCAATTAAGACGACGACTGGGGGAATTACCAGAGAGCCAATGTTCACAAATCAAGAGTTTTCCTGTATCACAGTTGGAGGACTTAGGAGAAGCGCTGTTGGATTTTCAGGGTATTGACGATTTGGATGACTGGCTACAAAAATATACTAAATTAAGTTAATTTATAAGTATCTGCCTTAACGATACAGAGATCCCCGACTTCTCGAAGAAGTCGGGGATCTGAAACCCTCACGGTCCGCAAATCAAATATGGTTGCTATATACATGGAACAACTCAATTGAATTCACAATCATTACGCTAGAGGGTGGTTGAAAAATTCTGATTAAGACAATTACAACATTAACCAACAAACAAATGAGCAATTACATCCTGTACATCTAGAGTTTTTTTGTCAGAATCAGGATAACCAGGATTAAAGGATTTACAGGATGTTATTTAATAATTGTTGGTGGAAATTTGGGGATTATTTTGTTTATTCTGATTAAGACAATTACAACATTAACCACCAACAAACAAATGAGCAATTACATCCTGTACATCCTCAAATCCTGGATATCCTGATTCTGACAAAAATTATCCGCGTTCATCTGCGTTTATCTGCGTTCACCTCTTAGATGATTTGGGCAGAAGTGTTAAATCAGGAAATATAATCAAAGGGATTATTTAATATGGCTAAACGTGAAGATTATCAGCTAAGGGGTAAAGCAAAAGCTGATATACCAATATGGCAGCGATCGCCGAATTAGATGAAACAATAACCACCGCTAAACAAGCAGGTTTACCCCCCAAATACTACAATCTTTTATTAGGGAAAAAAATCAAAGTAGATGTTCAAGCGGGAACACCAGTAAAGTGGGAATTGTTAATGTAATAATGTAAGTTGCTAGTTAGGTAACGCCACGCTATGCGTTTAATAGCTTTTAGATTTTTGTTTAGGAGTTGGGCTTTGATGGTCTTATAGATCTCAGTCCCTCCCCAGAAGCCCTTCTTGTGAACTGTGTTGGGAGCATATTCAAGATGGCTGATTGCGGGAGGAGTGTGTCATGGGATGGAATCTTAAATTTATAGATCAGACAAATGACCAAGAAAAAAGCAGATATTGGCGGTAAACGCCTAATTAGTTTAGCACCTGAGCAATGGGTACGTTGGTTAACTAATAACCCTGATTTAACAGTCAAAGAGATTATTAGTTCCGATTTTCAATGGGTAGCAAGAGAAAATGATGTATTAATTAAAGTCTCTAGTCCCAAGGACGGAGAATTTTTAATTCTAAATGAGTTACAATTGCGTTACAACAAGCAAGTACCCGTAAGAATTTATGCTTATACAGCCTTAGCCAAAGAAAACTATAATTTACCGGTTTATCCCGTATTGCTTAACATTCTACCTAATTCTCAAACAGAAATAATTCCTAACTGCTATGAAACGGAATTTATGGGAATTAAAACTTATCAAAACTATCATGTTATTAATCTGTGGGAATTAGATGTTAATTTAGTTTTTGAGCATAACTTATCAAGTTTATTGCCTTTTGTGCCAATATTAAAAGGAGGAGGAAATGAGAGTATTGTCAGGCAAGCAGTAATTGAATTACGAGCCAATGAAACTTTAACGGATTTAGAGCCATTATTATCATTTTTTGCGGGTTTTGTCCTGGATATACCCTTAGTTCAACAAATAATGAGGTGGGATATGACCATATTGAGAGAGTCTCCTTGGTATCAACAAATCTTAAAAGAGGGTTTGGAGACAGGAGAAAAACAAGGTTTACAGCAAGGTTTGCAGCAAGAAAGTCGTAAATTGGTATGGAAATTAATTGACCGTCGTTTTGGGACTTTATCATCTGATTTTAGCCTCAAAATTAATCGCTTATCAGTTACTCAACTAGAAGAACTAGCAACAGAGTTACTCGATCTCACTGAGATAAATCAACTAGAAAATTGGTTGCAACAAAATTCAGAGTCTGGAAACATTCCTCTCAGCTAGTACACTAGGGCGTAAATAGCATGACCATTAAAAGCTCCAAAAATTTGATTAGACATCTCCAAAAAAGATTGTAGAGGCGTTCCATGGAACGTCTCTACAGGGTTTTCAGGTCAAGCATCTTTAATTTTTGGAGATGTCTATTGATTACAAGGCTTGAAAATGGTTTATTCACTTACGCCGTGCTGTACTAGTAATGTAAGTTGCTAGTTAGGTAAATTGTTAGAATCACGTGGTTATCGAGTTTCGACTACGCTCAACTACCGCGACTTGTACTGAGCGCAGTCTAGATCAACCAGTACAGGCGATCGCTAATTGATGAAATCTCAAATTAGTCCTTGGGGAAATTCTTTAACCTTGACTCTATAAATAAAATAAGAACATCAGATCCCCGACTTCTTAGAGAAGTCGGGGATCTGAAAGATATTGAAGGCGATAGCGAAGCGCTGCTGCAAGCAGTTCGCTTGGTTAAATAAAACTCTTTCGCAGGTATCAATTATTCAGAGGAGTTAAGCAAAATGTACTGGCAATAAAGATGACATTTGAATCAGAA